>CAYYQJ010000027.1:4871-13288 GCA_964473775.1 uncultured Bacteroidales bacterium
GTACACGGCTGGCGATTTTTTTTAGATGATCCTGTTGAAGTGCCAGCTCTTTATTGGCATTAAATAATTCTTGCGCAGCTTGTTTTATTACAGAGATATCAATCATTGTTACCAAACATTGTTCTTGTTTATTGGTAACAACACCTGCAAGGTAAACAGAAATTGACTCTTTGCCATTCGCCGACAATATCAATTCGCAGGTTTCTTCTTTTTTGATGGCAAATACTTCCTTAAGAAAGGCATTGAAGATTGGCTTGCTTTCGTCGGAAACGAAAGAGCCAAACTGACTATTTTCTAATTGATAACGATCTTTACCAAGCATAGTGGCCCCGCTTAGATTTAGTTCAAGAATCGCTCCTGTATTAGAAAGTGTAAAATAACCCGATGGTGCCGAATCGTAAAGTTCAGCATATTTATCGGTAGCATCTTTGGCTATCTGTTCTTGTGCAAGAATAAGCTCTTGAGTTTGCATTTCCAGTTCAATCTGATAAACTTGCAGCTCATGAATATATTTTATTATATCTGCTTCAGTGATTTTTCGTTGGGGGGAACTTTCCGGGTTATTGTGAGGGGTAAAAGTAATCAGTAACTTCTCGGCTTTACTGCGTAACCCAGAAGATAAGGGAAAATGAAAGAGAGATTCGGATTGATTGAATCCTGCCGGGGAATTTAAGTCTGTAACAACATCATCATTATCTATTGATAGTTTCAGCTCATCATAAGCTTTTTGTAGTTCGAGCAATTCTTTTTGAAGCTCTTCCTTAGTTTTTTCTTGATCATCCATAATTTAAACTTTTAAATACGCTGAAAGCTAATATGTCGATTGTTTATTAGTATGTTTTTTTAGTTATTTATGTCTTCTTTTTTTTATACAAAGCAAGCCAAATTAGCCTTACAAGGTAAAGAAAAATTGAAAGTTGTGCCAACCCCCACTACACTCTCTACCCATAATTTACCATGATGTTTTTCTACAAACTCTTTGCAGAGCAACAATCCTAATCCGGTACTAAGTTCACCTTCGGTACCTTGTCTGCCGGTTTTTACATCTATTCTAAATAAATCGTCAATCAATTGCTGATTCATGCCTATCCCTGTGTCATTGATTGATATCTTGACGAAATTGTTGTTCATTTTAGCAGAAATCTTCACTTTCCCTCTTTTGGGGGTAAATTTAAAGGCATTTGAAACGAGGTTGCGGATTACTGTTTTAAGCATGTTGCTATCAGCAAATATCTCTAAATCAGAATAAATATCAACACCCATTTCTATTTCTTTATTTATAGCGGATTCCTCTAACAAGCTTAAACATTCATCAACCAAAGCAATCAAATTGATGGTAGCCGGAAAGAAAGAAACGGTGCCGTTTTGTATTTTAGACCATTCCAACAGGTTAGTGAGCAATCGGTATAAGTTTGTGGCAGACGTATTAAGACCTACAGCAAACTCCTGTATTTGAGTCTTCGTTAAATTGGGTAAATCGACGGCCATTATTTCGGTGAGTCCCAAAAATCCGGCAAAAGGGCCGCGAAGATCATGGGCAATAATAGAAAAGAATTTGTCTTTTTCTGAGTTTAGTTTTAACAGCTCAGCGCTTTTTAATTTAATTTCTTCCTCAGCTTGTTTTAGTTTGGTGATATCAACAACTGTTAATAAACATTGCTGATTGTCTTGAAATCCTATACCTTCAATATACACATTTATAAAACCTTGACCTTCTGTAATTATTACCACTTCGCAAGTTTCATTTATTTTGCTTGTAAATACTCTATCAAAAAAGAGATTAAAAATAGGCCGAGTATCTTCTGAAACAAAAAAACCAAAATTGCTTTTCATAAAATCTATGCGATCTTTGTTAAGCATACTTGCTGCACGAAAATTCAATTTTACAATTTCGCCTTCTTTCGAAAGTGTAAAATAAGCAGTGGGAGAATAATCATAAAGATTGGCATAATCTTCTTTGGCAAGTATTGCTTGCTCATAAGCTAAGCCAATCTCTTCATTTTGCATTTCGAGTTGTATTTGATGCACTTCAAGTTCATGCAAAATCTTATTAAATTCCCATTCTGGGAAAATTGAACTTGATTTCTTTTTTTCTAATTGTTCTTCTGCCTTTTGGCGAAGGATTGTTTCATCTGAATTGCTATCAACTGTTTTCAGGGTTTGCTGCAATAAGATATCTTTCCGTCTATTCTCAGCAACAATATCTTCGTATAATGACTTTAAATCAGAATTCTCTTTCTTTAATTCCAGACACTCAATGATGAGATTTTCTTTATTTTTTTCTTGATCATTCATGATAACATATTTTTAAATACGCTGGATATCAATATTGCGGCTACTGTCTTTAGCATTTCTTATAATTGTACATAACATCGTTTTTTTCGCACAAAGAGACTGGATAACACCATATTTTGCGATTTTATCGTTTTTTTTTTGTAAAATTAGTAATTATTCGAATATTAGTTAACGAATGTTGAAATTATTTTTTGAATATTTTTTTTCTAAGACTCTACTATAACAATAAGTATTTTACTTCATTTTTTTTTGGCACCCGCATTTACAATCAAAACCCGGGCCAAAGGTGGTGTTAAATAAGTGGCTTTAAACATCAATTTTATTCAACTTTAATTTTACTCAAAAAATATTTTTTTAATAAACCTCAATTCATATCTTGTTTTGGCAATTATCTCAATTCTTTTTCGTAATATTGCAACATGATTTAATGAAACAAGAAAAAGAAAAATTACAATGTTCCGGGTGGTGCTCAGCACAGGCAGACGGCTTTTTGATAATTGCATTGCAATTATAACTTTTCCGACACAGGAGAAGAGGGGATGGTTTTTTTGTTTTTTTCAAGCTAAAATTTTCGGGGTTCAGCTTTTGGTCTGTATTTTTACTGTCGGCCACAGTTACTTTTATGTCTGCTAAAGTGATTTTTAGTTCAACCTGAAATAAAGGAAAAATGGAATTTTTTATTGCAAACAGAAAATAAAATAAAGTGAATAGAAAATATATCGTCGTGAATAGAAAACGAAATAAAGTGAATAGAAAATAAATCGTCGTGAACAGAAAACGTAACAAAGTGAACAGAAAATAAATCATCGTGAATAGAAAATGAAATAAAGTGAACAGAAAATAAATCATTGTGAACAGAAAATAAAACGTCGTGAACAGAAAATGAAACAAAGTGAATAGAAATTGAAAATTTTTTAATAATAAAATAAAATTCAGTAACTGACAAAAACATAATCATATAACCGACTAAAATTCAAATCCTAACAACTCTTATAATAAATACATCATCTAATAAAAAACTTAAAATTATGGCAGCTAAAGCAAAATTAATCGTAGATATTACAAAAGAAAGCGATGCAGAAGCATTAGTAAAAACAGATAAGGTTTTAAAAAATTTAGAAGAACATAGCAACATCTACATCAATCCTACAATTCCTCTGGTAACAATGAAAGGTGACAGAGACAATTATGAAAATAAATTGATAGCAGCACAACATGGAGGTAAAGAAGCTACTTCAGCAAAAAAATTGGCTCGCAAATTAGTGAACAGAAATTATAGTGCAAACGGAAATTATTCTAATAGCGTGGCAAATGGCAACAAAGAAAAGGCTTTATTATCAGGCTACGAATTAGCAAAGGAACATAAAGCTGCTGTTAAAGCCGGTTTTGAGTTAGGCAATGGCGGCACCACGGGAGATGTGGATGTTTATTGTCGTTTTAAACCCAAAATGCTTATCATTAAATTGATTCAATGTACTTACACTCCTGAAAACGAGTCGTCATGGGAACTATGTGCAGCCACTAAAAAACTCAAGGTAACACTCAGGAAAAAGGATGTATTGAAAACACTTTGGGTTCGTTATGCCTTGGTGATGAATGAGACTGTTTTCGAATTTTCGGAACCGCTTTCGATATTTGTGCTTTAATTTTGCAGAAACCGGAGGTCAGTTTTTTTGCTATTTGGAGTTTTAACCACATAGGAAACGGAGGGGGAAACGGAGGGACAGGGAGAAAAAAATGCTCAATATTCAACGCTCAATTTTCAATTTTCAAGGTGTGTCAGATAACCCGTTTCCTCGAGCGTAGTCGAGAGTTCAGGGCTTTGTTAGGATTAGCTCTCGACTTTGCTCGAGCAAGCCCTAAAATAATGCTCAATATTCAAATTTGAGCCCGCTCCGAAAAGTAATCTGCGATAATTAATCAAAAAACAGATTGATATATCCTATTGACTATCAAGAATACTTTTTGAAAGAAATCTGTAAATCTGTGGCGTTTTTCCGGTTTTATGACTTTTCAGAGTGGTCTCAATGTTCAACGCTGGGCAAATACCAGCGTATATTTGTCTAAAGTCAACCGATATTATGATTATCAATTACCACTGCCTTAAGGCCGTGGCTAGTAAAATCGCCTGAAATATCGGGCTTTAGCACAAATTAACTCAAAGTCATCCTGTCAGTTTTTTACAGTATTGCCCCCCCTACGAAAGATATTTATGAATCATTGGGAAAAAGAATTTAGGCATGATAGGTTTGCTGATATAATCGTTAAATCCCGAATCCAATGCTTTTTGTTTATCGCCTATAGCTGCATAAGCGGTTTGGGCTATGGCTTTGCAATCAGGTTTATGCAGCCTTATTTGCAATAAGGCTTCGTATCCGTCGATATCCGGAAGCTGTATGTCCATTAATATTAAATCAACAGATTGGTTAAGTGCAAGTTTCACAGCATCATTTCCTGTTTCGGCCAACAAAATATCAGCACCGGTAACCGAGAGCAGCTCGGTAAGAAATTCGGCATTTTTTGTATTATCTTCAACAATCAGTATCGTTTTTCCCTCATATTTACTGTCTGTAGCTTGGTTTGCATCAATAGTTTCGGTATGCAAAGCCGGTTTTAAAATACCTGGAATTGTAAACGAAAATGTGGTGCCTTTGCCTGACTCTGATTCCAGAAACATTTCTCCACCCATCAGGGCCACCAGGCCTTTTGTTATGGCTAGTCCCAAGCCGGTACCCGGAATGGTTTGGTTTTTATCTTGTATTAATTGTGCAAAACGTTCGAAAACAAAGTGTAGCTTATCATCAGGTATTCCAATGCCTGTATCGGTAACATAAAATATAAGCTTATCATTTTCAACCCTGCAGCCTCCCTCTATGCTGCCGGTATTGGTAAATTTGAATGCATTGGTGATAAGGTTTACAAATATCTGTTTTAGTTTACGTTTATCAGTAATAATTACCGACTTTGACTGACTAAAACAAGCATCCATCGAAAACTCTATATGCTGTTTATTATAACGTTGCTGATATTCGCCAAACTGAAATATCAGTTCTTCAAACAAAACAGAAAGATTACACTCTTCCATTTTCACAGCTAAAGTACCCGATTCTATTTTAGAAATATCCAAAATATCATCAATAATCTGAAGCAAATCGTTGCAACCTTCTTCTATGATATTTGTAAATTTCTCGAGCTTGGCATCCGTTGCGTAATCTCTTACCAGCAATTGCGAAAAACCCATGATAGCATTCATAGGAGTTCTGATTTCGTGACTCATATTATGCAAAAAAGCAGTTTTCAATCGGTCGCTTTCCATAGCTTTTTCCATGGCTTGTATCAATTTCTGTTTCTGTTTTTTACTTTCAGTGATATCTGTATTTACCCCCCTATATCCTTTTAAATTTCCATGATGATCAAGAATAGGAACACCATTGGTAAGCAAACAAACCAATTCGCCATTTTTGTTGATATTCCAGTTTTCTAAATCTTTTACAGGCAATTTTTTTGCAGCAAGTTCAGCAAATATCGGCCCCATTCTTTTTGCCTCATCCTCAGGCATAAAATCAAAAGGAGTTTTACCAATAATGTTGGCACCCAAAATATCAGCGCCATGTTGCGAACTGTAAATATAATAGCCATTTTCATCTATTTCCCAAACCCAATCGGACATGCTAAATAAAATATCAGACAATCGTTTTTCGTTTTCCTCTGCTTTTTCTTTGGCTTTTGTAATTTTTATTTCGGTTTGTTTGCGATCGGTAATATTCACAATAGAAACTAATACCTGATTGCCTATCGGGATATGCACCAAATTTCCTGAAACAAGAATATTTATAGTTTCTAATTTCTCGTTCACCAAAAATGTCAATGTTCCTTCCTTATCCTTTATAGCTTCGGCATTCTTAAAGGTACTTAAAATAACACTGTTGATAGTGCAGTTATCGCAAAAGCCCTGAGTTCCGCAAATATCCCCTTCAACGGTGTTGACACAATTAAAAGCCATGCCGCAGGGTTGTTGTATTATTTTCTCCTCCGATTTCCCGGTAAAAACAGCTCCCGAATTATTTATTTTGGTAATATGCCCATCCATGTCCACCAGCATCATAATAAAAGGCGAAGTTTCAAAAATAGCACTGAGCGTATTTCTTTGCGAAGTAACCATTTCTTCCGATTTCTTACGGGCTTCATTTTCTTTTCCCAGATCTTCCAAAAGGCTAAGCATCTCAATGTTGTTTTTTCTAAGCTCAACTATTTGCTTATTAACAATATTGGTAAGATTTTCTTTATCTATTCTTTTTCCAACATTGGCCTTCCTAATTTTCGCCATCGCACGAATTTGTGCAGTAAGCTCAATTTCGTCAATGGGTTTTGTTAAAAATGCTTCTGCACCGCACTCTAGTGCTCTGATGCGGGGAACTCTATCCGTATTAAAAGCTGTCAGAAAAACTACAGGTATATCTCTAAGCCTTTCGTCTTTTTTCAGTTTCATGCAAACTTCATAGCCATTCATATTGGGCATAATAATGTCGAGCAAAATCACATCAGGATCCTCAGAATGTGCCAGTTCAATACCCGTTTGTCCGCTTAGGGCAGATATAAACTCAGCCTCCGGAAAAGCCTCTCTGATGAGGGCTTTTAAACTGAAAATATTGTCAGCATTATCGTCAATAGCCAGTATTTTTAATTCATTATTCGCCATAAAGGGTTTTTTTTATTGTTTGAAAAAATTCAGAATCATCAATGGGTTTAGAGATATAAGCATCAAAACCCTGAGCCAGAATAATCTCTCTGTCATGTATCATAGCACTGGCTGTAAGAGCAATAATTGGAATATTTTCTAAGGCCTTATCACTTCTGATAATCTTTAAGGCCTCAATCCCATCAATTCCTGGCAAGCCTATGTCCATTATAATAAGATTTGGTTTGTGTTTTTTTGTCATCGCAATACCTTCCATGGCATTTAGTGCTTCTATTACAGTAAAGTTATCAGAAAGCAATGCCTTTACAGTAATCAAATTATCCGGATTGTCTTCAACAACCACCACCAAAGGTTTTCCCTCAATAGTTTGAATCGGAATCACTTTTTCTGTTTTCAGAGATGCGACAGGTGAAACCATTGATAACACAGCACCTAACAGATCGATACGATTTACATCCCCTTTATGAATCAACTGATGAACATTGTTTTTAGTTAGAAACTTCAGCTCTTCTTTTGTGATATGTTTGGCAGTTAAAATAAGTACGGGCACAAGTGCTGTTTTCTCGTGCTCACGCAATGCTTTCAGCACCTGAAATCCATCCACACCAGGCATCATCAAATCAAGAATAATCGCATCTGGAATATTTTGTTCAATAATTTTTAATGCTTCCTCCCCATGATGTGCCACCCATATTTTAAAACCGCTTTCTTCCATGATATCTTTCATTTGAATAATGGCCGGCTCACTATCTTCCACCAGCAAAATAGTTTTACTATTTCCTCCCAATGGCCCAAGTGGAGTTACCGATTTAGGCGAACTAAATAAGTTACGGCTGGTATCAGGTTCAATATGAATATTTTCTGTTGTATATTTCAAGGGGATTGTAAGAACAAATTCCGAACCTTTTCCAACCACACTTGACACAGAAATAGTGCACCCAAGCAAGGTTGCATATTTTTTAGCAATAGCCAAACCCAATCCTGTGCCTCCAAACCTGCGGGATGTGCTTCCATCGGCCTGACGAAACTCATCGAAAATATAAGGAAGATGTTCATTGGAAATACCAATTCCGGTATCGCTTACAACAATCTCCACTTTATCCTCATTTTTCTTTACCGAAACTTCCACTTTGCCCAAATCAGTAAATTTTACAGCATTAGAAACAAGGTTTTGTAGAATATGCCTCAATTTATCGCCATCGGTGTTGATGCTGATTTCTGAATAAAGAGTGCTTAGTCGTAAAACAATATTTTTTTGAGTTGCTTGCGGCAATATCATACTGACAGTTTCGGCAACCAAGTCATTCACATTAAATTTTGAAATCACCATTTCTGTATGTCCCGATTCAATACGTGAGATATCGAGAATATCATTAATAGATCGGAAGAGCACACGTCTGAACTCCAGTCACCTGAAGCTATC
>CAYYQJ010000028.1:0-13076 GCA_964473775.1 uncultured Bacteroidales bacterium
ACCAATATGTCGCACCTATGGCGCTATTTCTACAATTAGGGAATGATAAAAAGAGTTCTATTCAATTACTAACTGCTGCAAATCATCATTAAACAGAGGTAATAATTTTTCGACAGTCAAATCATTTCCTGATTCTTTAATGGATGTTACAAAATCAGAATGCGGTCGGCCTTTTCTGTAGTCGGGTTCTTTGGCGGGATGAAGAATGTATTTGGAAATGATGCTGATATCTTCGCTTACATTGAGTACTGCATGATAAAAAACCCGTCCGGGACGACGATAAATGGATGAGCCTAGAATCTTTTTTTCGGAAATGGCAATATCAGATATGCCTTTTTGTGAAAGATTTTTTATGGACTGACGCGAAAGGCAATCGATGATACGATTGTTTATCTGAAGAAAATATTGTTTGGGATTTTTAAGTGAATCAACCGCAAAAGAAATTCCGATGACAAGCATTTCGGGAGTTAATATTACGGTTTCACCACCGGAAGGGCGTTTAAAAACATCGATATTATCGGCCATAACCGCTTCCATATTCAAAGAAGTTTCAGCCTTATTGCTTTGCCCCAATATCAGATAGGTCTTATCCGGAATCCACACATAAACTGCGAGGGGGAGGGGGCTGTTGATGATTTCTATGTCAGGAAGGTTGTAGGGTTGAAATGGATTCATGAGGAAGAGTTGAGTTTTTTTTAATTTTCAATGCTCAATGTACAATGCTCAATGTTCAAGTAGGGTTTGGAAGTTTTGGAATTGAATGCTAATATTATAAGACAAGGGGCTTTCTTTTTTAAATTTTCAATGCTCAACGTTCAATGTTCAATTTTCAAGTGGAGTTCGGAAGGCAATAAAGTTATAAAGTGCATAATTTACAACTACTACCATACTCTGCGGTTCGGTTGAAAATTGAGCATTGAGCATTGAATATTGAGCATTTTTTTATTTATGAATCGCTTTATCCACTGCTTCAAAGCCTGCTTCCATAAATATTTCGGAAACGGTAGGATGGGCGTGAATGGTTTGTGAAATATCGTAAATGGTTCCTTCAATCTGCATATAGGCAGAAGCTTCGGCTATCATATCTGTAGCATGGTCGGCAATAATCTGCACGCCCAACACTTGTCCGTATTTTGTATCGGATAACAAACGAATCAGACCTTCGGTATTGCCTTCGGTCATGGCCTTGGCATTTACAGAAAGCGGAAATTCACTTACTTTATAATCTACACCATCGTCGGTCAGTTGCTGTTCGCTATGACCAATCTGAGCCATTTCGGGATAGGTATAAATATTTAATGGGAAATGTTTGATGTTGAAATCGCCTTTCACACCTTTGATTTTATTGATAACCCAAATGCCTTGAGCTGATGCAATATGAGCCAGATAAGAGCGGCCGTTTACATCGCCAATGGCATAAATGCCTTCCACAGAAGTTTCGAGTTTGTCGTTGGTTTGAATATAACCATTGGCATCCAGAGCAATTTTTACATCGCTTTTGGGCAAAATGGCTTTACGGAAACTACAGTTGAGAATTTTGTCGCATTGCAGCATGTTTTCGCCGATGCGAAGCAAGCCGTCGGTGCAATTGTTGATGGTTTCAGAATAAACGATAGGAATGCCCAACCCGTGAAACTTCTTGATGATATAATCAGAAAGATAGGTGTCGGCGCCGGGGATGATGTTTTCGTCGGGCGTAACGAGGCTAACATTCTTTTCAATCATGTGAAGAAACTGTACCAACTCTACAGCTACCGCACCTTTTCCGAAAACCACAATGTTTTTAGGCAACTCAGGAAGGTCGAAAAGTTTTTCAAGCTGAATGATGGCATGTGCATCAATGTTTGAGTCTATTGGGGCAGGGTAAGAACCTGTGGCAATGATGATGTTGTCGGCCTCAATGGTGCGGTTATCCACGGTAATGGTTTTATTGTCATGAATGATGGCTTCGCCAATGATAACGTCCACACCATTTTTTTTCAGAAGAAAATCAATGCCGCCCGATAGTTTCTTTACAATTTTAACAGCCCGTTTTTTGGCTTTATCCCAATTGAAACGGAGTTGGTTTTTATCAATGCCATCTACTCCGAATTCGGAAGCGGAAATCACGCGGCTGAACATTTTGCCACTTTCGATGATGGCTTTTGTGGGAATACAACCCCAGTTAAGACACATACCGCCAACATGTTTTTTCTCAATCAGAGCGGTTTTTAATCCCACCTGACCGGCACGGATGGCTGCTACATAACCTGCAGGACCTGCGCCTATAATTATTACATCGTATTTCATTTTTCCAGAGTTTATTTATTCGATAATCATTGAAACCGGGTCGTTCAGGTACCCGATTATGGTATTAAGAAAACGGGTTACATCGCCACCATCAACAATGCGGTGGTCGACAGATAAAGACAGAGGAAAGAAAGAGCCTTTGGCTACTTCATTGCCTGAGAAAACCGGTTTTTCGACCAAACGGCCTACGCCTAAAATGCCTGCCTGAGGATAATTGATGACAGGGGTGGCAAACAATCCGCCAATAGAACCATAATTGGTGATGGTGAATGTGCCGTCTTTCATATCATTCATAGTGAGTTTGCGGTCGCGGGCTTTGTCGGCAATTTCGTTTACTTTTTCTGCCAGTTGTTTGATGGTGAGTTTGTCCACATCGTGTATCACGGGAACCAACAATCCATCTTCGGTATCAACAGCAATGCCAATATTGAAATAGTTTTTGAAAACCATGCGGTTGTTGGCAATGTCCATTTCGGAATTCAGCGAAGGGTATTTTTTGAGGCTTAATGCCACTGCTTTTAAAATAAAAGGCAAATAGCTCAGCTTGATTCCATCTTTGGCCAAGAGGGTTTTAAATTTATCTCTTACACGCATCAGTTCTGATATCTCCACTTCTTCATGAACCGTCATGTGGGCGGCATTGTGTTTGGAGTCAATCATGTTGCGGGCAATGGTTTTGCGCAGTTGCGAGAGGGGTTTATAGGTAATCTTGTCTTCGGGTAATTGCGGAATCACCTTAGCCTGGTCTTCCATGCGTTTTGAGCTTTCGAAATATTTTTTGATATCCGCAGTCATCACCCTTCCTGCCGGACCGGTGCCTGTAATCAGATTGATATCTACACCCATTTCTTTTGCCATTGCTCTTGCTACAGGGGTTGCCAATGCTTTTTTCACAGGTTTGGCAGCTTCGGTGGTTTGAACTTCCACTCCTTCCTGACTGGCTTGCATGTAGGCATTTTTGCCAGCAATTTCGAGGGTTCCAACTACGCCGGCGCCTTCTTCTTCCACTGTTTCTTCAGTTTCTTTTTGAGCTTCAGCTACGGCATCGGGACCTGAAACGCCTTCCATTTCAATTTCGACCAAAGCATCGCCCACTTTTATGGTTTCGCCAATCTTTCCGTAGATGGCTGCGATAACTCCTGTTTTGGGAGAAGGGATATCAGTAACAACTTTATCCGTCTCCATTTTTACCAGAGAATCACCGGAACTTATCTGCTGACCTTTTGCAACATACCATTCGGCAATGGTGCCTTCGTCAAGGCCTTCGCCTATATCCGGAAATTTAAAAATGTATCTCATGGTTTAAGTAATTAAAATTTTACAACTTTTGACAATTCATAAAAAATCTTTTCAGGAGGGATGATGTAAAAATGCTCAGTAGCAGGCAATGGCACAATGGTGTCAAAACCGGCCAGACGTTTTATGGGTGCTTCCAGATATAGAAAAGCTTCTTCGTTGGCAATGGCCGTGATTTCGGCAGCTACACCAAAAGATTTGGGCTCTTCGGTAACAATCATCAGACGTCCTGTTTTTTGTACCGATTTAATGATGGTTTCTTTATCAATAGGATAGATGCTTCTTAAATCAATCAGCTCTACCGAGATGTTTTGATTTTTTGCCATCACCATTGCTTTCTGAACTTCGCGAATCATGGCGCCATAAGCTACAATAGTAATATCGCTTCCTTCGCTGATTACTTTGGCTTTCCCTATGGGGATGGAATATTTTTCTTCAGAAACTTCTTGTTTTATGGCTCTATAAATACGTTTAGGTTCCATAAACATTACGGTATCATCGCTTTCAATAGCTGCAATCAACATGCCTTTGGCATCATGAGGTGTGGATGGAATCACCACTTTTAGCCCGGGAATATGAGCAAACATGGATTCCATACTTTCCGAATGATGTTCCAAGGCATTGATGCCTCCGCCATAAGGGAAACGAATCACCATTGGAGTTTTGTATTTGCCGTGCGTACGATTGTGCATACGTGCAGCATGAGATATTATCTGATTGAATGCAGGATAAACAAATCCACAAAACTGCAGTTCCACAATGGGACGAAGACCAGCAATGGCCATTCCGATAGCGGTTCCTACTATTCCTGATTCTGCCAATGGAGAATCGAAAACACGGCTTTCGCCAAATTTTTCCTGCAAGCCTTCGGTTACACGAAATACGCCGCCTTCATAACCGGCATCTTCGCCATACAATACTATATTGGGGTCTTCTTTGAGTTTTATTTCCAAGGCATTGTTTAATGCCTGAACCATATTCATTACTTTCATTTTTGTGCCTCCTTCCATTTTAAGAATTTTTCATGCTCCATCTGCTGCACTTTTAAGTCGTCGGGGATATCTACATAAGTATATTGAAAAACATCGTCGAGGGTGGTTGCGGGAGCATTTTCAGCTTCCTCGAAACATCTGTCAACTTCTTTTTTATATTCGTCAGTCAGGATTTTAATTTCTTCATCTGTAATCAGATTTCTATCTTTCAGAAAACCGTGAAGACGCGTCATAGGATCGGTTAAGCTCCATCTGTCTTCTTCTTCTTTGGTCCTGTATTTTGTTGGATCATCAGAAGTGGTGTGGGCTCCTTTTCTGTAAGTTAAAGCTTCAATCAGCACGGGGCCATTTCCTTCTCTGACATATTTCTGAATATAATCCAATGCGCTCACCATGGCAAAGAAATCATTGCCATCCACTTTAATACCGGGCATGCCATAAGCCATTGCTTTAATGGCAATATTTACTGATGCCGTTTGTTTAGAGAAAGGCACCGAAATAGCAAACTGATTATTCTGAATCACAAATACTACAGGGGCTTTCCAAACGGCAGCAAAATTTAATGCTTCATGAAAATCGCCTTCTGAGGTACCTCCATCGCCTGTGATGGCATACACCACATCCTTTTCTTTTTTGTAATTGATGGCATATCCAATGCCAGCCGCATGTAAAAGCTGCGAAGATATGGGAACCGAAACGGGCAACATCTTTTTTACATTTGAAAAAGCAGATCCATTTTCGTTTCCTTTAAAATATAAGAAAATATCTTTAAGCGTGGCTCCTTTTGCCAGCCAGGCACCCAACTCGCGAAAAGCGGGAACCAGCCAGTCTTCTTCTTTCATCACAAATCCCAAACCACCCGAGATAGCTTCCTGCCCGAGATTGGGTGGATAAGTGAACATTCTTCCCTGTCGTTGAAAAGAAACTGCCATATTGTCAGCAATTCTGGCAAACAGCATGTTTTTATATGCCTTTACAATTTGCTCGTCACTTAGCACAGGCATCCATTTTTTATTTATTATTTTCCCGTCATTGTCTATTACTCTGAGTATTTTATCCTCTACGGGGTTGAATTCTTTAAACATTATACCTCCAAATTTTATTCATTTCTATTTAGAACTTTTCCAGATAATCAAAATTTAGTCCAAAGTTATAAAAATTATTTGTATTAATCGATATTGAGTCATTAAATTTTTTATGGTAACTTCGCCAACAAATTCTGCATGAACATGAATTATGATGTAATTGTTATCGGTGCCGGTGCTTCAGGAATGCTTTGTGCAGGTCAGGCCGCCTTAAAAGGTGGAAAAGTTTTACTGCTCGAAAAGATGAGAATGCCCGGCTGTAAGCTGCGCATTACGGGAAAGGGGAGGTGTAATATTACCAATATTGCAGATAAGGAAACATTCATGAAACATGTGGGACCCGACAGCCGGTTTTTATATAATGCTTTTTCGGTTTTTTTTTCTGAAGAACTGATTTCTTTTTTTGAAGAGATAGGTGTAAAAACCAAAATAGAACAAGGGGGACGTGTTTTTCCTGAAAGCAATAAAGCAACCGAATTGGTTGATACCATGGTGAGATGGCTTAGAAGAATAGGTGTTGCGCTGGAATGTAATACTGTTGTGAAGAATCTGATTGTTCAGGAAAATATAGTTCAGGGGGTTGAAATAGCTGATGGAAGAAAAATCTTTGCCAAATCAGTGGTAATTGCCACAGGAGGGATTTCTTATCCGGCTACGGGTTCAACCGGCGATGGATATAAATTTGCCAAAAACACCGGACATTCTGTCAGTGATTTAAATCCTATGCTGGTTCCATTAACCACTCATGACCCTTTTATTAAAAAACTTCATGGGTTGCATCTGAAAAATGTAGGTGCCACAATTTTTGTAGATCAAAAAGAAAAATATAATGCCTTTGGTGAATTGGATTTTTTTGAAAACGGAATTGAAGGCCCCATCATACTTACATTGAGCAGAAAATGCATACATGATTTAATGGCAAAGAAAAAAATCTACATCAGTATAGACCTGAAACCTGCCCTATCCATAGAAATGCTGGATAACCGGCTGAAACGCGATATAGACAAACTGGGCAAAGCCAACCTGATTGATTTGATGCGGGGTTTGCTCCCTTCGCAGTTGATTCAGGTTTTTCTACAGTTATCTTCTTTGTATCCTACAAAAAAGTGCAATCAAATCACTGCCGAAGACCGCGCTGCAATGATTGCAGTGTTGAAAAACTTTGTTATAAATATTGATGGACATGGTGGCTATAATCGTGCTGTTATCACCGGTGGGGGAATTTCTGTAAAAGAAATTAATCCGAAAACCATGGAATCGAAACTTATAAGAAACCTGTATTTCACAGGCGAGGTGTTGGATTTGGATGCCGATACCGGTGGGTATAATCTGCAAATAGCTTTTTCTACGGGCTATCTGGCAGGAATATCGGTTTGAGAGGGCAAAAAAAAACCTCCTGAAATAGGAGGTTGTAAGATTATTTTTTAACCTGTGCTTTTTTCTTTTCCTTAATACGGGCTTTCTTACCGGTAAGATCTCTAAGATAAAAAATACGGGCTCTGCGAACGGCACCTCTTTTGTTTACTTCAATTTTATCAATAAAAGGCGATGCTACAGGGAAAATTCTTTCAACACCAATGTTTCCCGACATTTTTCGAACGGTAAAAGTTTCTTTTGAGCCTTCGCCTGACCTCTGAATTACAACACCCTGATATTGCTGAATACGTTCTTTATTACCTTCTTTAATTTTATAATGCACTGTAATGGTATCACCTGCCTTAAAAACCGGATATTCCGGCAATACGTTCATAGTATCTTCTACAAATTTTATTAACTCAACGCTATTCATGACAATATTTTTTAAAAATTGGAGTGCAAAAATACACTTTTTTTTATTAACAAGAGATACTTGTGATGATTTTTTTTTATTTATTCTTTTTTTTCTGGCGCAAATCCTAGTCTTTCAGCATTTCAGGACGTCGTTCCTGAGTTCGCTGAATTGATTGTTCTGTGCGCCATTTTACAATTTCGGCATCATTTCCTGACAATAATACGTCCGGAACCTGCCATCCGTTGTAGTTTGCAGGGCGTGTATAAACGGGCGGCGCCAATAATCCATCCTGATAAGAATCGGACAAAGCCGAGGTTTCGTCGCCAATTACACCCGGAATCAAACGGATGACACTATCGCATAAAACCATGGCTGCGATTTCGCCTCCCGAAAGCACATAATCGCCTATGGATATTTCTCTTGTAATCAGATGTTCTCTGATTCTTTCATCTATGCCTTTGTAATGTCCGCAAAGAAGTATGATGTTGGTGAAGGTCGAAATCTGATTCGAAACTTTTTGATTCAGCATTTCCCCGTCAGGGCTGGTATAAATCACCTCGTCATAATTTCTTTCCGATTTTAATTTTTCGATACAACGGGCAATTGGGTCAATCATCATCACCATGCCTGCCCCACCTCCAAAGGGATAATCATCCACATTGCGGTGTTTGTTTTGCGAATAATCGCGCAGATTGTGTAACCGTAAATCTACAATACCTTTGTCAACAGCCCTTTTAATAATAGAATAGCCAAAAGGACTTTCGAATATTTCGGGGAAAATGGTTATGATATCAATCTGCATCAGGATAATTTTTTTGGACAAAATTAGTATTATTTTTAATAGTTGCCCACGAACGGCATTGAACAACTATGAATTATGTTTTATTACACATAGTGTAAGGCAGCGGATATGATTAATTTCTGAAAAGGAAACTGCCTGAGGGGAATAAAAAACAGGGAGAAGAAAAATCATTAAAATACTAAGAAAAATACCTTTCTGGGATCATTGATTCAGTATGTTTTACGAATTTCGTTTAAACGAGAAAGGCTTTTTCATTCAATCAGAAAGCAATCTCATTGAAACGAGATTCAATCTTATTTAAACAAAATCCAATCTCATTGCCATTGGATGCAATATTATTTCAACAGGATTCATTCTCGTTCGAATAACACGCAATCCTGGTTAAACGAGATATCATTCTGATTACATCAAATGCCCATTTTTGCCTCTGGCATCGTTTCTCGTTTAAATGAGATTGGTTTTTCATTGCAAGCACATGCACTTTCTGATACCCCAAAACCGGCTTGTTTAAACGAGAATACTTTCTCATTGAAACGAGAAAGCTTCTCATTGAACCAGGATTCGGGCTTTTCGACTGTTTTTAGTTTTATAAAAGCATCAAAACGTTTATTAAAAATGCCTATTTAAAAAATCTGTAAATAAAAATATTTTTAAAAAGTTTGCGACATGTTACAAACAAATATTATCTTTGCAAAAAAAATAAAAACAAACTTATGAAATTCTCACAAAAATATTTCGATTTCGAGGCAGAATCTAAGACTTTTGTTGAATATGCAACAGATCCTGCCAATGTAACCCGACTGAAGTTAGGCTCAACTTTACCAGGCGAATTAACCTCTTTAAGAGCTGATTGGAGTGATATTTACGCAAAATATCTTGACCCGGCAACCCATTATTTAGTGATAAAAGATATTAGCGATGCTTACGACACTTTTCACACAAAAATCCAGGCAGTGAAAGCTATGCTTAAAGCTAACATCCTGATTACCTTAATTAGTCAGGATTATACCTCATTAAATATTCATGAGGATGCCGAAAAACGGGCACATGTTCCACGCCCGGGATTTGCACCTGCAAATACGGTGATTAAACAAACACATCTGGTGGTTCAAATTTTTACTTCCAATCCAAATCCTCCGCATGAAAAAGAAACAAATCTTCCTGAGGATGTTACTAAAATAGGAAGGAAAATAGCATACGGCAAACCAGGAGAAAACCCTCCTGCTCTTGATTTATACCATCATATAGAACCTATTGGCTCTACAATTTATGAAATTATTTTTAGTGCTGAAAACCTTGGAGCAATGGCTTACATTATGACTTGCTATATGAATAACAGAGGCGAAGAAGGCCCTTACAGTAAGCCTACTGATTTTTATGTGATTTAAGGGGAGGAAATTTTTATCATTGTCCGGCTGGAATTAAGTTTTAGCCGGATTTTTTTTTTGGTTCTATGGGGTTTTATTTGGGCTTTTGCGAGCTTGTAGGGGTATTTTGTAGAAAACACAGTGGTGATATCAGGCTGATGGGATATGACTACTGCAGTTGGAACCGCCGCCGAACGTTTCGATTAAAAATATTATATTAGTGATATGCAAGGGGGGGTAGAATAATAATTACATTTGTAAAAAAATTGTATTATTATTCAGCTACTTTAAAAATGATAATTGAAACCTACAGATCGTTAAAAGAAAAAGATAATTACTTTGATAGTGAATACATCGAGTCCACAAAGGACTTTGACGAATTAGCCCGTTATTGGACTGATATTAAGGATGGACCTTCAAGAGACTCTGAACATAAGATTTTCTTCCGTGGATTAACAGAAGCTAAATTTAAACTCTACAATACTGCTCAAAGATATTGGATTGAAAATGAATTGTATGTAGAAAATAATGACTATAAAGAATTCATTCAATCCGAAATAAATAATGCTAAATGCTTTCAAGCGAATTTATTATCAAAATTTTATAATTCTTTTAAGCAAACCGCTCAAGATTTGTCGGTTTTAAGCTTTCTACAGCATTATGGCGCTCCAACTCCTTTATTAGATTTTACTTATTATTTTGATAGTGCAATTTTTTTTGGAACTTATAAACAAAAAAAATTCTATGTAGATGAGATAGACAACTATTTTTCTATTTATGCTATAGATACAAGTAATCTGTCCAAATTCTTTCCATCTGTAATTGATCATATAAATTCAAGTTTATCTCAAATTGATTCTATTTTAGAGCAAAACATTGATAATGAGGTTAATGAATTTAGATTCTTGCATGAATATAAACAATTGCACTACAAGACATTTCATGATTTAAAATTATTTTATATTCCAGGATTTATCCCAGATGGTTATAAATTTTCTTTAAAACATCGACCCAATTTTAATTTATATTTTAATCAAAATAATCTAAATATAATAAATCAAGCAGGTCTGTTTGTTTTTAATTCGGATCCAATAAAGCCTTTAGAATCTTACTTCACAGGTGAATTTGTGGTTAGAAGAACTTATAATCTCCCTAAAATAAAATGCTGGAATATACATAAAAGTCTGAAAGGACATGCCTTAAAATATTTAAAAAAAGGGACCTTTACTACAAGGGATAGGCCAATTAATAGCGAATTTATGTTTCCCAAAGAAGAGCATTTAGCAAAAATTGCATTTCAACAAGCTAAGAAAAATCTTAATTTTACAAAATGAGCTAGAGTTTGTTATATTCTTCTTGCAAAAGTTGTAATATTTCTTTGTATCCTTTCAAATCAGGATATTTTTCGAGGGCATTACTGATGTTGTCAATTACAATTTTAAAATCGTTTTTAGCTGAAATCTTATTTTTCTTAATCTGAGATATTGCGTTAATGTAATATTCTGATGATGTAATATCATCTCCCTTAATTAAATAATATAATCCTAAATTGGCATTTATTTTTCCCAAAGAATTATCAAGGGATATCGCTTTTTTACTAAGTTCAATAGCTTTATCAATATCTCCATTTTCGAAAGTCTTCCAACCAAGATCCCCATACATTTTACCTTTTAATTGTTCTTCTGTTTTTACTCCACCTTGAAGTAAATAAAGACAACTATCTGAAATTGATTTTTTTAATTCTACAAAATCATCATCACTCATTTCACGAATTTGTTCTAAGGTCTTTTTTGTCGAAAGAGACTTGTAAACACAAACTGCATATTCATTAATATAGTTTTCAGGTAACTTCATTTCGATGTAATCAGATTTGAATTGCCCCATAAAATATTCTTTTGCATTATCATCCCATAGTAATTTGTCTGGTTTCTTATCAGATTTCCAACTGGGACTATTGCTACTTCCATCTTTGGACGGATTTTCGATAATGGCGGCAACTTCTATAAAAATATTAATACCATTGAATTCACTAGGATTTTTAATTCCAACATAGCATGTCCCATTTGTGACATCATCAATATCTACAACAGCCTGTCTTGTGTTTTCTACAAAACCTTCTCTAAGATAACTAAAAGCTTCTTTATCAATAAATAAATCAGCATTTACTTGATTCAAAATAAATACGTCTATTGAACCAGAACCGGGTGGTATTTGAATATTTGAAATTACATTTTTAGATAAACCTGTTTGATCTACTAATAAAGAAGAAAGTTGCAGTGCTAAATTTAAAGTCCTTGTACCAGATTCATCAGGGGTTGTTGAAAAACTATAATACCATGATTTAGTATTAGCAGGCAAATCAATTTTTATTGTTGTTCTTGATTTACCACCGACGGCTGATCTTGCACCGCCATTTAAATAAATTGCACGTTGTTGAACTATGGTTTTTACTGATAAATTAGAAGTATTCTGGGCATTTAAACAAAATGAAATAATGCTGAAGAAAATGATTGAATAAATAGTATTCATAATTTCGTTAGATTAATTAAAAAGCAAATTATTACGTCTATGAGTCGTATCACAGTGCAAATATAGTAAATATTCAATATGATTACGGGATTCGATAAATATTTTCCTCAAAACCTAAATTATTTTTTCCAAAAGTCTTATTGCTGAAACCTAATCCAAACACCACTAAAATATAGTCCCCACCAACCTTAACCTAATTAGCAGTTTAGCCCACCATCATTAGTTTATTTTAAAGTTTATTTTGCCACTATTTAGAATATCTCTAAATTAGCCGCCTGAAACTATTCGGAAAAGCCGATAGAAAAATAATATGAGCGGGAAAATAATCGGATAAATGGATTTGATAAAAATTAAAGACTTACATCTTTCGGATTTAAAAACCGGCGAAGAAGGTATTATTACGAAGGTAGTAGGGCATGGGGCATTCCGTAAGCGAATCACAGAAATGGGATTTGTTAAAGGTAAAAAGGTGAGAGTGATAAAAAATGCGCCTCTGAATGATCCTATTGAATACCAGATTATGGATTACAATGTCTCGTTAAGACGTTCGGAAGCAAAATTGGTTGAAGTGATTGCAGGCAACTCTTCCGACTCTATTGAAACCGCAAAGTTTGAAGGCACTTTAACTGAAGAAGAATTAGAAATTACGGCTGTTGAAAAAGGAAAAATCATAAGGGTGGCTTTGGTGGGCAATCCAAACAGCGGAAAAACTACCTTATATAATAATGCCTCGGGTTCGCACGAAAGAGTGGGCAATTATGGTGGCGTTACTGTGGATGCCCGGGAAGCAACTTTGAAAAAATCGTCCTATACCTTTCATATTGTTGATTTGCCGGGCACCTATTCTATTACGGAATATTCGCCTGAAGAACTTTTTGTAAGAACACATATTCTTGAAAAACATCCTGATATTGTGGTTAATGTGATTGATGCCTCAAATCTGGA
>CAYYQJ010000029.1:0-12844 GCA_964473775.1 uncultured Bacteroidales bacterium
CCCGACAGGTGCAATCGCGTGTGAAATACCTTGAGAAAATGGATTTGGTGGAGGTTGATGAAACCGATACATCTACCATTCGTTTTATGTTTCCTCCGGCTCCGGCTTCGGGTAAAGTTACGGTAAGTATTGAAGGAGTTACCAAAAATTATGGGCCAAAATTGATATTAAAAAAGATTGATTTGGCTGTAATTAAATCAGAAAAGATTGCTTTTGTCGGCCGAAACGGAGAAGGAAAAACCACCCTGGTTAAAATTCTTTTGAATCAGGTGGAATATGAAGGCAAGGTATTGTTAGGTCATAATGTAAAAGTGGGATATTATGCCCAGAATCAAACCGATTTGCTCGACCCCGATAAAACTGTTTTTCAAACCATAGATGATGTGGCTGTGGGGGATGCACGCCCGAAGATACGTGCCATATTGGGGAGTTTTTTGTTTGGAGGCGAAACCGTTGATAAAAAAGTGAAGGTGTTGTCGGGTGGCGAAAAGTCGCGTCTGGCTTTGGCAAAAATGTTGTTGGAACCTGTAAATCTTTTGGTACTCGATGAGCCAACCAACCATCTGGATATGGTTTCGAAAGACATCCTGAAAAATGCCTTGCTGAAATACGACGGAACCCTTATCATTGTGTCCCACGACAGGGATTTCCTGCAGGGACTGACCACCAAGGTGTATGAGTTTAAAAACAAAGGCATCAAACAGCACATTGGTGATATTTATACTTTTCTGGATGGCAAAAAACTGAGTTCGTTAAAAGATTTAGAGCGAAAAACATTGGCTCAAAAAAATAATGAACAAAAAGCTCAACCGCTTACAGAGAGTAAGATGCAATGGGAAAAGAAAAAAGAGCAGGAGAAATTATTAAGAAAGTTGTCGAATAAAATATCTGCCAGCGAAAAAACCATAGAAAATCTTGAAGCTGAATTGAAAAAGATGGATGAAATTCTTATGGACCCGGCAACTTATAAAGATGCGCTTAATTCTGAAGGATTGTTTGATAAATACCAACAGATGAAAACAAAACTTCAACAAGAGTTGGATGCATGGGAGTCGTACGTCCTTGAAAAAGAAAGTTTCAAAGAAGACTAAACCTCTGTATGAGTTTTGGATTACAGTTTAACTCCAAAAGCCAAATCACCTGCATCACCCAATCCGGGTACAATATATGATTGAGCAGTTAATTCATCATCAACCGCACCAACCCATAAAGTGGTTGTGGCAGCAGAGAAATGTTTTTTGATGTACTCAATTCCCTGCAAACTTGCGATGATGGTAACAATATGCAAATGTTTGGGCGTTCCACTATCCAGCAAAGATTTATAAGCAAGCTGCAAGGATGAACCTGTGGCCAGCATGGGGTCGGATAAAATCAATACTTTGTCGTTTAAATCGGGGCTTGAAGTATATTCAACCTTGATTTCGAAAGAGCCATCTTTATTATGATAACGGTAAGCGGTGATAAAAGCATTTTCCGATTTGTCGAAAAAAGTCAGCATTCCCTGATGAAAAGGCAAACCTGCCCGCAGAATGGTTGCTAAAACAGGATAATCTTTTATTACAGGAACTTCAGCTTCACCTAAAGGAGTGATCACTTCTTTGGTCTCGTAGGTAAGTACTTTGCTGATTTCATAAGCGAATATTTCACCAACCCGCTCAAAATTTTTACGAAAACGCCAACTATCCTTCTGTATTTCAGCATCCCTTATCTCTGAAATGAATTGATTCAGAATGGAGTTTTTTAGGCCAAGATTTTTAACCATAATTTTTTTTTGCGCTAATTTATGACAATTTTTTCAAAGGTGGTAAATAATTAACAATTAAAAATAGTAATTATTTTTTTCTGAGCTTCTTTATAAGGGTGAAAAGTAGTGTTGGAATTCGGTTTATTACTATTTTTTGATAGTTTTTTTCTATTCCTCCAAAGCTTTTATAAAAGCGTGCAAGGTTAGTATTGTCGGAACCTTCAAAATCCAGAATCAGGTTTTTGCCTGCATTCTCTTTTATAAATGTATCAATTAAAAAAGGCATCACTCCGTTTTCTTTTGCTGTTGCATTGGTAGCCGAAAACAGAAAATAGGCTTTGTTTTGATTAAAGGCAAACAAAACCCCGGCACAGATTTCATCGTCAAGCCTGGCTTCCCATATTTCTGCCTGACCCCGTTGCAAAAGGACCCCGGCAAGCTTTTCAATCACATCATAATAATCTTTGGGCAGGTGTTCTATTTTATCAGCTTTTGATTGAATAAATAGCTGAATAAGATGTTGAATGTCGCCGATTTTATGAATCCGTATGTCTTTTTTCGAAGCCTTTTTGATGTTTCGTAAAGTGTTTTCTGCAAATGCTGCAGACAATTCAGTATAGGGGAGATTGAGGTTTAATTCCAGATTGATGTGAGTGGAAGTATTAAAAGAGTTATCTTGTAAATGATTATAATGATTCAGATTGATGTCACAATATTTGAATTTGGAAGGAATATTCTGAATAAACTCTGATACTTTATCTTCTGAAATGTTTTTCAGACTGAAGATTCCCAATTGCTGTGTCATACTGGGAGGAAAAACGTAATGGATGAAGAGTTTCTTACGGTAGGGTAGAGGCATGATGCTTTCATAATCGTCTTCAATTAAAGCATCCCATGTTTCGCAGGCAGCATTCAGATACCATGAATAAGCGTAAATATTTCCGTTAATGGCTTGATCCAGACAGGCATCCCATTTCCTGAAATCAATATTTTTATGGCTAAAATATTGTATCATTTAATGGCCTCTTTAATCAATGCTTCATAAACTGCTCTCCATCCCTGCCAGTTTTTGGAAGTGCCCAGAGATTCATTATGCCATAAACAGATAAAGGTTCCCTGAGTTTGTTTTATTTGCTCAATAACCGGCTTAATAGTATCAATAATGTCTTTTTGAGGGATGTTCTTATAAAACTTAAAAACACCTTCCATAAAAACAAATGGATGAATCAAAAGATCTGTAGTTTTATTTTCCAACACATCGAAAAACAAAAACGGATTTGAAGTCCCTGCTCTAAACCCATAATCACTGGCATATCCCATTGAATAATCATCTGTAATTCCTTGAGAGATATAATTGCGGTAAGTGTCCGGGAATTTAATTTTAATAAAATGTTGCCGTGCAGAAGTGATTTTTATTCCGGATGCATTTTCTAATTGAATCATTTCCTTCTTGAGGATTTCGGGGTATGTTGCAGATTTATACGAAGGATGAATTCCTAAACCAGCATTGGCTGAGAGATTCTTTATTAACTTTATGATGTGTTTGTTTGTAGTCGGAATATTTTTGTCGAATTCTCCATAAGTTCCGGGATGAAAAAAATATATGGGCTTCAGATTGTATTTTTGTTGCAATTCAAACTGATAATCATAAGAATCATAAGGGTCTTTCTTTATATTGAGAAGAACCAAAAGACGCAAAAAATATTTCCTAATTTTTAAACGAAAACCATCTCTGATAAAGCCTCCCAGGTTTCTTAATATGCCTTTATGCTTAAACGACCAGGCAATATCAATATCATAAGATGGGATAAACTGGTATGTATGGGACTTGGTTTGAAGCTGAGGAAATTTGTTTAATAAAACATCTTTCCATTGTATCATCCATAAATCGACTACCGGGGTGTATAAATAATCATTCTGAAATGCAAAGCTGTTAGCTGCTTCAAATCTTCCATGTTCATCAGGTGTAAATGGCAGATATTCTTCATAACGGCTAAGCATATAAAAAACCGCAGAGAATATATCGTATGGCAAACAACTTTTAGAATCTGAATTTTGAAACAGAGTTGTTAGACCTTGATGTTGCCCAATTGTAGGAAAGATAAATTCTAAATTATTTTGATTGAGAAAACCTGAAGATGAAATAAATAATTCATCTTTCAATGGATGATTGCCATAAGAAAACTTGCACAATTTCGATTGATAAAATGCGTCCTCGTTATTGGTAATGCTATATGCTATACCCAGATAATTAAAAATATGTGAGAATACATATTCGAGGCGTGGAGTGATTTCAGAAACAAAAATGATCAGCATGCCTCAATTTAAATTAAGTAATGGTAAATATTTCCTGCATAAGAGAAATTGAGCAATCAATATTTTACGAAAAGCAAAAAACTATACTTAACGTTTTAGACTGTGATAAACAGTAAATCAACGTTTTTTCAAACTTCTGTATCTGTCAACTTCAGCAACAACAAAAGCACTGCCGGTAATAAATATCAAATCATTATCCTTCGATTTGGCTTTAGCTTCACGGTAGGCTAATTTTACAGAGGGATAAACTTTTCCTTTTAATTTGAATTTGAGAGCTTCTTCGGCCAAAACAGTTGCATCCAAACCACGAGGAATATTTGCCTTGCAAAAATAGTAAGTAGCTTTGCTTGGAAGCAGCGACAAAATTTTAGTGTAATCTTTATCATTAACCACTCCGAAAACAAAATGAAGTTTATCAACATGTAAATGACTGATTTGTTCTAACACACTTTTTATTCCGGCCTCATTATGTGCGATATCGCAAATGGTTAAAGGGTCTCTTGAAAATACCTGCCAACGGCCTTTCAAGCCCGTGTTTAAGCTTACATTGCTGATGCCATCGTGTAAAACCGGTCTTTCAATATCATATCCTTGCTTATTCAGTATATCAATTGCAGTAAATGCAGTCTGCAGATTTTCTTTTTGATAATCACCGGATAAAGAACAATAAAGGTCTTTAAAGAAGATGGTATTGTTTTTCACCATAGTAAATATGGTTCCATAAGGTTTGGTATATGAAAAATGAAAATCCTGTGCACTATAAATCTTATCAGCAAAATAAATTTCAGACTCATTTTTTTCTGCGGCATCAATAAAAACCTGATCGGTTTCCGCCTGCGATTTACCAATCAGCACCGGAACTTTATGTTTGATAATGCCTGCTTTTTCTCCTGCTATCTTTGTTAAAGTGTCGCCAAGAAACTGCTGATGATCCAAGCTGATGTTTGTAATTATCGAAAGTATTGGGTTTACAATGTTTGTAGAGTCTAATCGGCCACCCATGCCCACTTCAACAATGGCAATATCCACTTTTTGGGATGCAAAATAATGCATTGCAATAGCAAAGGTTAATTCAAAAAAGCTGGGACAGATTTCATCAATTTCTTTCTGATATTCATTAATAAAATTAATCATTTCGGTTTTTGGAATCATTTCACCATTGACACGAATACGTTCTCTGAAATCTTTCAGGTGAGGAGAAGTGAAAAGCCCGGTTTTTAACCCCGATTCCTGCAATACGGAAGCAATCATGTGAGATACTGATCCTTTTCCATTGGTACCAGCTACATGGATGGCAGGGAATTTTAGCTCAGGATTACCTAAAACCTTGCTTAGTGCAATGGTGTTGTCGAGATTGTTTTTATACGCAGCAGCTCCGATGCGATGAAATACCGGCAGTTGGTCGTAAATATACTTAATAGCGTTGCCATAGGTTTCTATCATAATTATTCTTTTTAAATTATCATAAAGTTACAAATAGTATTAATTCAGGTTTACATAGTTATATGAAATTGTGCCTTTTTGTTCTTCAGGTGCATTGGCTTTAACACTGAATGTGGCTCTTTTAGCAGCAGCAGCAGAGATTTTCCATAAATTCTGATTGGTAGTAGTGGTTCCTTTTGCTCCGGCTACAACCTTGGTTACATTCCCTTGTTTATCAACCCAAATATCAACTACAACAATGCCTTCTTCTTTAGAATTATATGCAGGTCTTGGAATGTTTTTGGCAGTACGGTCTTTCATCACAAATGCAATGCCCTTGTTTTTGCCAGGACCAATTCCATCTCCATCGTTAGGGCCTTGTCCTGTGCCATTGCCACCTCCGGTTCCACCACCACTGCCACCATCGCCTGTATACCCTTTAGCATTAACATCTCCGTTTTCCTTACCCTGATTACCGGCTTTATTGGTATTTCCATCACCGGATTTCTTATTGTACAAAGCTTTGGGATTAATCACAGGGTCGTTGATCTTAACCTGATTGTTATTAACCTTCTTGGTTTTGTCCATATCATTGAGGGCAACAGCATCATCATTATCCTGAGTTAATACATTATCATCAGTATTATTGGAAAGATTCTGAGTGCTAATAGGAATAAGATTTTCTGAGTTATTGTTTCCCATTCCGTTGTCTGAATTTCCAAAATTAACTTCCAACCCTGAACCACCACCAGCTTCAGGGTAGGGAGGGATGGGAGTATGGAATACATAAAATATCAGAAACAGTACCAACAATCCATGAAAAATCAATGTTAGGATTGCTGCCAGGGGACGTTGAGTTTGTTGTTGTTCGAGTATCATTTTTCGGTAGATTTAGTGGCTAAAACCATTTTTATTTTTAGTTTATTTCCAATCTGTAACACATCAACCAAATCTTGTATGGTCAATGCGTTATCTATCCTTAATACGATGGTTGGGTCTTTTATGTTACGTGTGGCATTTGCCATTTCTGCTTCCAGTTGGTCGGCAGGCACCACTTTATTGTCAATGTAATAGGTTTTATCTGCTGTAATAGAAAGAGCAATCTGCTTAATGTTTAGTTCATTTGCTGTGGTTGCCTTGGGTAACATGAGTTTAATGACATTAGGATTAACCATGGTAGCAACAATCAAAAAGAACAACAACAGAAAAAACATGATGTCGTTCATAGAGCCGGTATAAACTTCGGCTGTATAGCCCCTTGATTTTCTTAGGTTCATATTACGCTTCTTTTTGTAAGATGTCCATGAATTCTATTCCGGCATCTTCGAGTTTAAAAATTACTTTGTCGAGCAATATTTGTAAATAATGATAACCCACATAAGCCAATACTCCAACAATTAATCCGGAGGCACTTGTAATCATTTTTTCATATAACCCCCCTGAAATAGAGCCTATACTCATATTGTTTGTGAGCGAGATGTTATAGAAAATTTTGATTACCCCCATGATGGTTCCAATAAATCCAAGCATGGGTGCAATACCGGCTACGATACCCAATATTTTCATATTGCGTTCCAGTTTGGAGATTTCATATTTGCCAACACTTTCGATAGAACGTTCAATATCATTGATGGGGCGGCCTATTCTGGCCAGACCTTTTTCAACCATACGTGAAACGGGTGTGTTGGTGGATTTGCACATAGTTTTAGCAGCATCGAGTTTCATATCCTGTACCAAGGTGCCGATGTTATTCATGAAATTTTTATCCGATTTTCCTGCTTTATGAAGTGCAATGTATCTTTCGATGAAAAAATATACGGCCAACAGCGAGCAAATTAAAATCGGAATCATAATAACTCCGCCTTTTACTATCAATTCCCATAAAGAAAGCGATACCTGAGCAGGTGCTTGTTGAGCGCTATTTGCTATTTGATTTACAGAGTCCTGTACTACAGTAGTTCCTTGTACAATTCCTAAAATGATTCCTAACATAAATATTTAGTTTAATAAAAAATAAAAGTAGTCCTTTCTTAAGTAAGGCAACAAGCCATAAGCTTATATTTTTTAACAGATGATTGTTAATATGTGAACGGAAGAAACCAGAGAATATTGTTACCTTTTTAGAAATTAGTATCAAGTATTCTGTATCAATTCCTCAATTGGATATTTATTCTTCCAGCCATTTCTTTATCCTGCCCATGACCTCGTTTTTTAAATCGTCGGGGAGGGAGGAGATGCGGCTGCCATGATTGCCCCCGGGGCAAACTGCCTTAAACATGTTTTGTTTGTTTTCGAAGGTTACAGCTGCGGCAGACCAGGGGTCGAATTCACCATAAATAAAAATCATTTTAGGGTCGTTGTTTTTGACGTAATCAGCGCATTTTTGTGAAATGGTTTTGTCGAAGGCAACTTTGTAGTCTTTAGGCATGAAGATTTTATCAAGATATCCTTGAGCAGTGGTTATTTTTAAATATTTTGCAAAAGGTTTGGTGTCGTAACCATAATAGCCCAGTTCGTGGGCTGCCTGTATGAAGAATGCAAGGGTGGATTCGGTTCCTTCAATTGAAAAATAATCGGGGGAACAAACCCTGATGAGGAAGTTGTATAAATCTTTATCGGAAGCGCCTTTGGCTGGAATTGATGCGGGTTTCCAACCCCATTGCCAAAAGGAGAAAGAGGTTTCAAGGACACAATAGTCGTACACTTCGTCTAATGGGATATTGAAAGTGTAATGTTTTTCGTCGCAAAAAGTTTTGAACATGGGCATTATTTTCTTTCTCTTTTTCAATATTTCTATCTGACAAGCACGTAATTTATCTCTGTCGTCTTTTGTTCCGGGTTTATTGGCAATAAAGGGTTCGTGGCGACCGTCTTCTACACCAAAACTCAGTGGAGCAACATAGCATACGGTGATATCAACATCGTTGGGATACAAGGTTCGGTATATCAGGGCTGTTTCGCCGCCTTTGCTTATGCCTGTGGCTATCCATTTGTGTTTATATATGGTTCCGAATACCTGACGAACCTGATGATGGTCGGCGGCGGCATTGGTGGTGGTTAGATATTTCCAATCTTTGTTGGCAGGGGTGGAAGGACCGAAGTAGCGGTGCTCTACAAAGACCTGATTGGTGTGAAACATGCGGGCTAACTCATCAATATAATTGGTGTTGGCTGCATAATCGCCGCCATAGCCTTCGGTTATTAATACTGTGGGGGCATCGTAGGAATAGTGTGAAACAAATACGCGTTGTTTAAACCATCCTGCTGTGGTGTCGGAATGGTTGAGCCATTGTTTAAACATTATCTGATATTTTTCGGTGAAGGGCAAGGCGCATTTTAGGGGGGTTACTTCAAGGCTTCCGGGTAGGGCTTTGAGTTGTTTGAATAATTGGGTGTCTTGAGCCTGAGCAATTCCAAGCGATAGTAGTATTAAGCATGTAGCGATAATGCTTTTCAGTAAAGTTCTTTTATTTGTCATAATTTTAGTAAAAAAGACGACAAAGGTAGGAAAAAAGAGGGAATAAGGGATTATGGAAAATGGAAATTCTATCTGTGTTAGAGACGCACGGCCGTGCGTCTCTACGATGATGCAACTATATTTGCCACAGATTCGCTGACTATTTTAATACAGGGAAGGCTATGGCCTGTAAGTGAAAACCGGTGATTAAATTTCGTTATTTTGGAATGATTAAAAAAAGTGTAGAATGCGATAATTGCGGTGTAGAATGCGATAATTGGGGTGTAGAATGCGATAATTGCGGTGTAGAATGCGACGATTACGGTGTAGAATGCGATAATTGCAGTGCAGAATGCGATAATTACGGTTTGTTGCCTGAGAGGATTGATTAATTGAATTTTAAATTAAGGATGAGTTTTGTTGTGGTTGAACTTATTCATTAATGTCATATCTAACCTACGTAATTTTGGTTTTGGCAATTCATATTATTTTATGGTAAAACCAGTGGGGGATTGGAACGGAAAAGGTATTTTTCGGAAAAAAGGTTTTGTGTATTTCATTATTGAAGTAAATTAAGTAAACCTTAATAGAAAGGGGGTAATATCGTGATTCATTAACCTTATTACCTTATTTCGCATAATAATAAGGTAATAAGGTTGTTTTTATTGGGATATTTTATTCTACTAAGGTTTATTTCGGAAGGAAGGTTTTGCGTATATCATTATTGAAGTAAATTGGGGAAATATTAGTAGAAATTGGTTATATCGTTTATTAGAAACAAAATTATCGGATACTGACTGGGTGACTTGAAGTCACCCAGTCAGTTTATAAAAAAATGGTTGCGACGTTTGACCGCAGTGGGGTTTGAAATTGGTAGGGGGTTGGCAAGAGCGTTAGGGATTGGATTGAGCCCACAGCGGCGGCGAGTTAGGTGAATTTTACGGCAAGATGTGTGCACCGCCGCGAGGACTTGGAACGAACAGCCTGGCCGACGTTAGGAGGGGCGCCCAAATAATTAATATTAAATACTTAGGGATTTTTACAAGTTGGTATGTGGTATTTGGTATGTGGTATTTGGTATGTGGTATGTGGTAGGTGGGAGGTGGGAGGTGGGAGGTGGTTTTTTGTATTAAATCTTCTGACTTCTGATTTTCTTTTTCCATCTTGCTAAAAAAAACTTTCCTAAAATCGTCCGATTTATCAATTTTATGTGTTATTTTGCAGTTTAATCCCAGCAACATGGCACAAACCAAATATATCTTCGTAACAGGCGGAGTTACTTCATCATTAGGAAAAGGAATTATTTCGGCTTCGCTGGCAAAACTTTTGCAGGCAAGAGGTTTTTCGGTTACGATACAAAAATTTGATCCTTATATCAATATAGATCCGGGTACGCTGAATCCGTATGAGCATGGCGAATGTTATGTGACCGAGGATGGTGCTGAAACCGATCTGGATTTAGGACATTATGAAAGGTTTTTGAACAGACATACCTCGCAATCGAATAATATCACTACAGGCCGGATTTATCAGTCGGTGATTGAAAAAGAAAGGCGGGGCGATTATCTGGGAGAAACAGTTCAGGTGATTCCGCATATTACCGACGAAATTAAATATCGCATCAAGCTTTTGGCCAATGATGAGGATTTGGATTTTTTGATTACGGAAATAGGTGGTACGGTGGGCGATATTGAATCTTTGCCATTTATTGAGGCGATACGTCAGATGAGATGGGAGTTGGGAGAGACGAATTGTGTGGTGGTTCATCTTACGTTGGTGCCTTATCTGGCTGCTGCGGGAGAGTTGAAAACGAAACCTACGCAGCATTCGGTGAAAAACATGCTGGAACTGGGAGTGCAGCCCGATGTGTTGGTTTGCCGTACGGAACGTCCGCTGAACGAGGGATTGAAGAATAAGATTGCCTTGTTTTGCAATGTTTCGCCACGTTCGGTTATTGAATCGATAGATACAGACACGATTTATAATGTGCCTTCGCTGATGAAAAAGGAGTTGCTGGATGTGGTGGTGCTGGAAAAAACCCAGACACCTTTTGTTGGCGAGCCAAATCTGGAACATTGGGAAAACTTTTTATTTAAACTGAAAAATCCGAAACACGAAGTAAATATTGGATTGATTGGTAAATACGTTGAGTTGAAAGATGCTTATAAAAGTATTATAGAATCTTTTATTCATGCGGGTTCGAGCGTGGAATGCAAGGTGAATTTGAAGAGTATTCATTCGGAATATATCACTGAGGCTAATGTGGGTGAGAAACTGGCCGGATTGCATGGTATTTTGGTTGCGCCCGGATTTGGAGAAAGAGGCATAGAAGGAAAAATTACTTCGATACGTTATGTGAGAGAAAACATGATTCCTTTTTTAGGAATTTGTTTGGGTATGCAATGTGCAGTGATTGAATTTGCCAGAAATGTGTTGGGGATGACGGATGCGCATTCGACGGAGATGAATCCGCGGACCGCATATCCTGTGATTGATATTATGGAGGCTCAGAAAAAGATTTCGTGTAAGGGTGGTACTATGAGACTGGGAGCCTATCCTTGTAAACTTGTTGAAGACAGTAAAGTTGCGGGAATTTATGGAACGTTGGCGATAACAGAACGTCATCGTCATCGTTATGAATTCAATAACAAATATCTTGATGTTTTTGCTGAGGCAGGCATGGTGGCTGTAGGGATTAACCCGAAAGATCAGTTGGTGGAGATTATGGAAAACATAAATCATCCGTGGTTTGTAGGAGTACAGTTTCATCCTGAATATAGAAGTACGGTGGACAATCCGCATCCTTTGTTTAAGGCATTTGTGAATGCAGCCCGTTGCCGCAAGCAACAAATAAAAAAACAAGAAGATGCAGATAATACCGAATTATCGTCTTAAAAACCTGAATTCGTTTGGCATTGATGCCAAAGCAGCGTTTTTTGCTGAGATTGAGTGTGAGCAGGATCTTTTTTCGTTTTTAGCATGGTATGAGTTGCATAAGATGTCGCTTCAGATATTGGGAGGCGGGAGCAATATTTTGTTTACCAAAGATTTTGATGGCTGTGTGGTTTATGTGAATCATAAAGGAATTGAATTGATTGACGAAAACGATGAGAGTGTTTTTATAGAAGTGGCTGCCGGCGAAAACTGGGACGACCTGATAAGCTATTGCATTGAGCATAATTATGGAGGGTTGGAAAATCTGAGTGGTATTCCGGGCAAAGTGGGGAGTAGTCCGATTCAAAATATCGGGGCCTACGGAGTGGAGGTGAAAGATAGTATTTTTTGTGTTCATACCATTGATTTGGAGGATGGGTTGAAGAGGGTTTTTAGGGTGGAAGCCTGTGGATTGGGATATAGAGAAAGTGTGTTTAAAAATGCACTGAAGGGAAAGGTGCTGATTGAGAAAGTGGTTTATAAACTTTCGAAACATGCTGTTTTTAATCTTTCGTATAAAGGAGTTGAAGAGGAAGTGAAGCGGGTGTCGGGTGGCGAGGTTACCATAAAAGCTGTGAGAGAAGCCATAAAGAATATCAGAAACAGTAAGATTCCGGATACGAATGAAGTGGGTTCGGCAGGAAGTTTCTTTAAAAATCCGATTATCAGTAAGGCGAAAATGGAGGAATTGGTTGCGAGGTTTCCTGATATTGCATATCACAAGGTGGATGAGGAGCATTTTAAACCTGCCGCTGCCTGGATGATAGAACAATGTGGCTGGAAAGGTTTCAGGGAAGGTGATGCGGGAGTGAATGATAAACAAGCTTTGATATTAGTGAATTATGGAGAAGCTAAAGGTGAAGAAATTCTTAAGCTGGGGTTGAGGATACAGGAGAGTGTGATGGAGAAGTTTGGGATTGGGCTGGAGATGGAAGTGGGGGTGGTTTGAGTTTGTCAAGTTTGTCAAGTTT
>CAYYQJ010000030.1:0-12705 GCA_964473775.1 uncultured Bacteroidales bacterium
ACCATCAGTTATAATTTCAGTAATGCCGCAGGACAGGCCTATGGTAACAACCTCAGGTCGGTTTCGGGCGGATATTTTGCCATTTTTGCCGGCGATGCCAATCAGGATGGTATTGTGGATGGCTCTGATATGGCCATGATAGATAATGCAAGCACCGCCATGTTGATGGGTTATAATGCTGCCGATGTTAATGGCGATGGCATAGTGGATGGCTCCGACATGGCAATTGTAGATAACAATGCCTCAGCTATTGTTTTGAAAAAAACGCCTTAATTTTTTATTGACTTTTGAAGGTTTTGATCATTTATTATTAAGTATTAATATAGAAAAGCAAAAGGATTAATGAAGATTAGTGAACTTAAAATTGAAAACTTTAAGAGTTTTAAAAAAGCAGAAATAGATTTTGGTAATATCACATTATTAACCGGAGCCAACAGCAGCGGAAAAAGTTCTCTGATTTCAGTATTGCTAAGCATTTTCCAGACGGAACAATTCCCGTTTTATTTATCTCCTAATGGGAATTTGGTGAATTTAGGGAACTATAGAAATATGGTTTATGGGTACGAGATTTCGCAAAATATCAAAATTGATATCAAAATTGAGCATGAAAATTATGACTTATTGAATTTTTCAACACAATGGGAAAACAATCCAGTAAATGGTTTGCCTACCTTAGATGATTCAGAATTTATTAGTGAAAATGATAATTTTAGTATCCGAAAGAATAATGCTAAATTTATTCTGAATAGATTTTCAAGCAGTCATGAATATAACACTATTGATGAGGTAATAACAAAGATTAATGAAAAGACATTCATTTTAGTAATAGGCGGTGCTGCATTCATTGCTGAAATTGATTTAATAAAAGAATTCCCCTTCAACTATATCCATTCCTTCCGAACCCCTCCTCAACGCAATTACCTTCAAGTTCCCAAAGCAGGAAAAATCACTCCAACAGGCGCCGGTTTTGAAAATCAAATAATAGAATGGGAAGAAATGAAATCTCCTAAGCTTACCGAATTAATCAGTATTTTAGAAAAAATCGGGCTTCTGGCTGATATCAAAACCAATAAAATGGGAAATGGAATGTTTGATATCCTGGTTAAAACCAAAAAGAATGGCGTATCATCATCCCTTACTGATGTTGGTTACGGCGTTAGCAAATTGCTACCAATAATTGTTGCAGATTTACAGCTTCCTGATGACTCTCTTTTAATAATTTCTGAACCGGAAATAGATTTGCATCCTTCGGTTCAGGCTAATTTTGCTAATTATCTTTTTGAACAAACTAAAAAAGGAAAACGCTACATTGTAGAAACTCACAGCGAATACATCATTAATCGTTTACGCCTGTTGATTGCAAAAAAAGAATTAGCGGAAGAAGATGTAAAAACCTATTATTTTAGCAATGATGGGCGTGATACCACTACATATCCTATTCATTTTAAAAAAGAAGGAAACATAGAAGATGCTCCTCCTGAGTTTTTTAATACCTACGAAATGGATGTTTTAGATATCGCAATGCAGGGATAATTGTATGAAAAAAGACATCTTTATAGATACAAATGTGATTGGAAATTTTTCTTCTCAGTTAGATGAAGGATATAAAAAGCTTAGCCTTTGGTTGAGTAATTTTAATCACAATAATCCTGAAAATAATGCTTATATAGTTGTATCACCAAAATTGATAAGTGAGTATTCGCGTTCATTACAGCATGCAAAACAAAATCAAACCTTTGTAGTAATTCTATCGAAAATGCAGAAAGAAGACCGTAGAGTTATGATATCAAATCAGCAAATAAAAGACTTTCAAAACGTACATTTTACAAAGAGTATCTGGAAAAAACTAAGTTCTAACAAAGAAGACAGAGACCATATTCCAGTTGTATTATTATCCGAAAGAAAGTTTGCATTAACTGAGGATGAAAATTTTACATTCGACCTGCGTAATTTTCCGAAATTCAAAGCCTCAGTTGCATCACGACCACAAGATTTGCCTTTTGCTGAATAAAAAAAACTCATCAACCAACTTTTACACAGATTTTTATGTTGGCAGATGAGTTTTCTTTTAAAAAAATATCAACTCAATAAAAAAGGTTTATCTCAAACAATCATTGCTTTATATGGTTCGGATAAAATAGGGGCAACACTGGTGTCTTTTGGGACATATACAATCACGTAAAACACCTCTTTATGTAATTCGTTAGGGCTGAAATGGTTCACGAATTTACCATTTTTTACCCTGCCCAGATGCGACATTTTTTTAATGTCGGTAGTATTAGCTTCTTCAAAAGTTTCATACACCTGCATGCTTTCGGCATCATCAGGTATAATATACGCTTCTGCAACGTTATTGATTACGTGAATAGTGTGATATAAATGCACATTAATTACGCAATCAACAATTACCGGATAACTGTTGGTTACCGATAATGGAGATTCTGATTGGCCGTCATATTCACCTTTAACACCGAAACCAAGCCCTTTAGCCTTGGCAACGTTTCCGGCGCATCTTGTTTGAATAGTTGGCATCCAATCGCTTACAATATTATCATTAATCTCAGTTCTAGCTGCTTTAATTGATTCTGTGTTTTCAAGTTGTTGCAGTCTAAGACTTTCACGCGTAACAAACAGTGCACCAAATGCACTTAATTTGGTAAGCATGGCAGCAGGTGTTGGGCTGAGTCCAGCATTTACAGTTGCATCAGCTCCCACCTTTGTCACAATGTTACTGGTTTTCGTTTTAAATATTTCTTCCGCAATATTTTTTAAACCAGCCGTTAAAATGAATTTTTTTTCTAAAGTCATAGTTGAATTTTTGCGTTAATAAATAAAATTTTGTTCGTATATATTGAGTTTGATATTTTTTCAGAAACAAATACCTGATGAAAGTAAAAAAATGAAGATTGAGGTCCAATATGCCAAATTTGTTGAGCAATCAAGCTTGGTTGGAGCGAAATAAACTTTGGTCGGAGCGACACAAATCTCGTTTGGTATGGCAAAAACACCGGTTGGTGTAACATCAAGCGGGTTGGTGCGACAGCAACCTTGGTTGGTGCGACAAAAAGTTTGGTTGTTGCGATAAAAACCTCGGTTGTTGCCGCAACAACCGAGGTTGGTGTGGTAGCAACCGTGGTTGAAATGCCAATAATAGAGGCATATTTGGATAATTTGCGGGTAAAATGAGCATCAACATATGGCTGAAAAACATCATAACAATAATATTTACTGCCATTTATAGCCGAAGAAACAAAAACAGGAATATGTTGCGAGATGTGCTTCATGATGATGATCTTTATCAAAAACGAAGCAAATTTAAAATTTATTTCAATAGAAAACTCATTTTATAAAAAAAATATTGGGAGGGTCATTCATGGGACATTTATTGCCATGCATCATCATTAATTGTTAGGGTTTTTAAAAATCGTAATTCCGAAAATAGTAATAAATAAAGCTCCAAACTCCTTTCAACTATTCCATATTCCATATTCCATATTCCCTTTTACCCCACAATCTTCAGCTTTGCATATTGCAGCAGCAACTGCTTGGCTCCAATTCCTTCAAAAAGCACAGTGCATTTCTTGTTCGGGCCAACGCCTTCCAGTGTAAGCACTTTTCCAACACCAAAACGTTGATGTTCTACTGTCATTCCTATACGGATATCGTCAACATCCGATGGCGCAAAATCTGATGGCACACCCGAAGGGGCTGGTTTGTTGGTGATTTTTTTAAGCACATTGGGTTTTTTCTGCAAGGGTAGGGGCGAGGCCTTTTTCAGCCAGGCATTTTCGTTGGCTTGCTGAGGTGTTTTTCGGGCCACATCCAGATACTCCGGATCAATCTCGTCCACAAAACGGCTTTTTTCGCTATAAACCATTTCGCCGTATTTAAAACGGTTTTCGGCATAGCTCAGTGTCAGGCGTTTCATGGCGCGGGTGATGGCCACATAAAACAAACGCCTTTCTTCCTCAAGGTCTTCGCGGCTATGCAGCGACATCATGGATGGAAACAGATTTTCTTCCAACCCTGCCAAAAACACATAAGGAAACTCAAGCCCCTTGGCGCTATGAATGGTCATCAAAGCCACGCGGTCGGTTTGGTTTTTATCGTCCGAGTCGGCATCGGTCAGCAAAGCAATATCCTGCATAAACAAATCCAGAGAGCGCATTGATGTGTCCAGCGGAGTTCCGTCGGCAGCTAACACATGTTCTTTTTCGGTAAACTCTTTAATGGCATTCAGCAATTCGTCGATATTATCCAAACGTCCCACCCCTTCCGGCGAATCATCTTGTTTCAAATCCTTATAAATGCCGCTGGCCATGGCAATATGTTTTGCCAGATCGTAAGCATTTTTGTGTTTCACTTGCACAGAATAGCTGCGAATCATGGTAGTGAAATCATTTAACCGCTGCACAATGCCCGAATTTACCTGAAGATTATACGCCAGAGGTTCTTCGATAATCTGCCACGAACTCTGTTTGGTAGCCGATGAGGCAACAATGATTCTTTGCAAAGTGGTGTCGCCAATGCCTCGCGGCGGATAGTTGATGCAGCGAAACAAAGCTTCTTCATCATTATTATTTACGATAAGCCTGAAGTAGGCCAGCAAATCTTTTATTTCTTTTCTTTTATAAAACGAAAGACCGCCATATATTTTATATGGTATATTCAGTCGGCGCAATGCCTCTTCCAGCGAGCGGCTTTGGGCATTGGTGCGATACAAAATCGCAAAATCAGAATTAGGCAACTGAAAATTCATTCTGGTTTCGAAAATAGAATTGGCAATCATACTGCCTTCTTCATTATCTGTTGAGGTTTTGATCAACTGAATTTTATTGCCTTCTTCGTTTTCGGTCCAGATTTCTTTAAAATATTGTTTTTTATTTTTTTGGATAACCGAATTGGCTGCTTTCACAATATTTTGAGTAGAACGATAGTTTTGTTCCAGTTTGATGGTTCGTGCATCAGGATAATCGCTTTTAAAATTCAGTATGTTTTGAATGTTGGCCCCCCTGAAACCGTAAATGCTCTGAGCATCGTCGCCCACCACGCAAATATTTTCGTTGTTGGCAGCCAGCTTTTTAATGATCATATACTGAGCATAATTTGTATCCTGATACTCATCCACCAAGATGTACTTAAATTTGTGCTGATACTTATATAATATATCAGGGTAATCGCGCAGCAGTAAATTGGTATTATAAAGCAGGTCGTCAAAATCCATTGATGAGGCCTTCTTTAATTTATTAGTATAAATAGTGAACAGTTGTCCCATCTGCGGTTTTCCTGAAGCTTTGTCGTAATCGGTCAGTTCCACATTGCGGTTATAATCCTCATGCGACATCAGATTGTTTTTTGCTGTAGAGATGCGATGCAACACGTAGGGGGGTGGATATTGTTTCACATCCAGGGCTTGCTCTTTCAAAATCGCCTTCATAATACTTTTGGTATCGTCGGTATCATATATGGTGAAATTGGAAGGATATCCCAGCAAATGTCCCTCCACCCTGAGAATTCTGGCGAAAATGGAGTGAAAGGTACCCATCCAAACATTCATAGCATCCGAAGAGCCTACCAAATGTTGAATACGGTCTTTCATTTCGCGTGAAGCTTTGTTTGTAAATGTAAGAGCCAAAATGTTGAAAGGGTCCACACCTTGTGTGAGTAAATAGGCAACCCGGTAGGTTAAAACGCGTGTTTTACCAGAACCGGCACCGGCCAACACCATCAATGGCCCATTAATACATTGAACAGCTTCGCGCTGCGACTCGTTTAAATCGAGAAGGATTTCTTTTTTCATAAGGAGTACAAAGATACAATATTGAAACCAGTTGGCATGGAATAAACATGAGTTATTGATAAAATACTGTCAATATTGGTAGAAATTAAAAAATAGTCGTTGTTGAAGGGTGCTTTTTTAAAGTGGTTAATAACAAACAACTATCCATAGTAGTTCAAATAAAAACGTACAAAAACAGAGCAAAATTAATGATTGAAAAATTTTTTTCACAAAGTACTTGGTAGTATGAAATAAATATTTACCTTTGCAGTCCCAAAAAAAAGGGAAAAATTAATGATTAAAAACGGTTGATATGCCTACAATACAGCAATTAGTTCGTAAAGGACGAAAGAAACTAACGGAAAAAAGCAAATCAAGAGCACTTGATTCATGCCCTCAGAGACGAGGAGTATGCACAAGAGTTTACACTACTACTCCGAAAAAACCTAATTCAGCAATGCGTAAAGTTGCGAGAGTTAGATTAACCAACGGAAAAGAAGTGAATGCTTATATTCCAGGTGAAGGACATAACTTGCAGGAACACTCTATAGTATTAATTAGAGGCGGCAGGGTAAAAGATTTGCCAGGTGTTCGTTATCATATCATCCGCGGAGCTTTGGATACATCAGGAGTTGACGGAAGAAATCAACGTCGCTCAAAATACGGAACCAAACGTCCGAAAGTAAAAAAATAATATTAAGAACAGAAAGAAACTTTTTGAGATAAAATGAGAAAAACGACTCCAAAAAAGAGAATCATTCTTCCGGATCCTAAGTTTAACGATACCTTGGTAACCAAGTTCGTTAATAACTTAATGCTTGCGGGTAAAAAGAATATTGCGTTTAATGTGTTTTACGATGCAATAGAAATTGTATCGGAAAAAACCAGCGATAACGGACTTGAAGTTTTTAAAAAAGCGCTAACAAATGTAACCCCAGCTGTTGAAGTACGCAGTCGCAGAATTGGTGGTGCAACTTTCCAAATCCCGTCTGAAATCAGACCTGGAAGGAAACTATCTATAGGTATGAAAAACCTGATAAAATACGCCCGCTCACGTCACGAAAAATCGATGTGCCAAAAATTAGCTGCTGAAATTATTGCCGGATCTAAAGAAGAAGGTGCTGCTTTTAAAAGAAAAGAAGACACCCACCGTATGGCAGAAGCTAACAAGGCATTTTCACATTTTAAGTTTTAGTGAGTAGCGGGATATAATAAATTTAATGTCAGAGAACTTAGCATATATCAGAAATATTGGCATTATGGCTCACATAGACGCGGGTAAAACCACGACTACGGAGCGTATATTGTATTATACTGGTATAACCCATCGTATGGGCGAAGTTCATGAAGGCAATACTACCATGGATTGGATGCAGCAAGAACAGGAAAGAGGTATCACAATTACTTCAGCTGCAACTACAGTTTATTGGAAAACAAACGATATTTCTTACAAAATAAATATAATAGACACTCCGGGCCATGTTGACTTCACAGTTGAAGTGGAACGCAGCCTGAGAGTTCTTGATGGCGCTGTTGCGCTTTTCTGTGCTGTTGGTGGTGTAGAACCTCAATCAGAAACAGTTTGGCGTCAGGCCGACAAATATCATGTACCAAGGATCAGTTATGTAAATAAAATGGATCGTTCGGGTGCAGATTTCTTTTCTGTAATAAGTCAGATTAAAGGAAAATTAGGAGCCAACCCAATTGTACTTCAAATACCAATAGGTGAAGAAGCTACTTTTAAGGGTGTGGTTGATTTGGTGCATAATAAAGCTTATGTTTGGGATGATGAATCTTTAGGGTTAACTTATACAGAAGTTGCAATTCCTGAAGATGTAAAAGACCTGGTTGACGAATACAGAACAAAATTAATTGAAGGTTGCGCTGAAGAAAATGATGTGCTTCTTGCCAAATTTTTGTCAGATCCGGAATCAATTACAGCTGAAGAAATAATAGCAGCAGTTCGTAAGGCTACTATTGAAATGAGAATTACTCCGGTTTTTTGTGGTTCTTCTTTCCGTAATAAGGCTGTTCAAAATCTTTTAGATGCGATTATTCTTTATTTACCAAGTCCTATGGATGTACCGGCAATTGAAGGAATCAATCCATTTACTGAAAAAACAGAACAACGTGCTGCTGATGTAACTCAACCATTCAGTGGTTTGGCTTTTAAAATTGCTACCGACACTTATGTTGGTAAATTAGCATTTTTTAGAGTTTATTCAGGAACCTTATCCATTGGTTCTTTTATATATAATGCAAACACAGGCAAAAAAGAGCGTATATCCAAAATAATGAGGATGCATGCTAACAAGCAAAATCAGATTACAACCATTGAAGCCGGTGATATTGCAGCTTTGGTAGGTTTTAAAGAAATAAGAACTGGTGATACACTTTGCGATGAAAAATATCCTATTGTTCTTGAATCAATGACCTTTCCTGAGCCGGTTATTAATGTTGCAGTGGAGCCAAAAACCACTGCCGATATTGATAAACTGAATAATTGTTTAAAACGTATCGCTGAAGAAGATCCAACTTTCAGAGTAAGATATAATGAAGAAACCGGTCAGACCCTTATTAGTGGTATGGGCGAACTTCATCTTGAAATTATACTGGATCGTCTAAAAAGAGAATATAAAGTTGAATGCAATCACGGGATTCCTCAGGTAGCTTATAAAGAAGCCATAAAATCATCTGCAAGACATCATGAAGTTTATAAAAAACAAACTGGTGGCAAAGGAAGATTTGCAGATCTTGATTTTGAAATATCTCCTGCCGATGCCGATGTAAAAGGATTACAATTTATTGATGAAATTAAAGGTGGTAAAATTCCAAAAGAGTTCATTAAAGCTGCACATAAAGGTTTTGAGGCTGCAATATTGAATGGAGTAATTGCCGGTTTCCCTTTTGAATCTGCAAAAGTAAGATTAATTGATGGTTCATTTCATTCGGTAGATTCTGATGCAATGTCATTCGAAATAGCCGCACGATATGCTTTTAAAGAAGCTTGTAAAAAGGCAAAATGTGTTTTGATGGAACCGGTTATGAAACTTGAAGTGGTAACTCCTGAAGAATATGTTGGTGATGTTACCGGCGATTTAAATAAACGCAGAGCACAATTAAAGAATATTGAAGCTAAGATTGGAATACAAATTGTTAAAGCAAGTGTTCCTTTGGCTGAAATGTTTGGATATATAACTACATTAAGAACAATAACATCCGGCAGAGCAACTTCCAGCCTGGAGTTTTCACATTATGAAGAAACTCCTAAAGAAATTGCTGATGACGTAATTTTTAAAATTAAAGGGTATTTACCTATTATTTAATAACAAGTAAAAAAAAAACAAGTGAATCAGAGGATTAGAATAAAGTTGAAATCGTACGATCACAATTTGGTTGATAAATCGGCAGAAAAAATCGTAAGAACTGTTAAATCAACAGGTGCCGTGGTTAGTGGTCCAATTCCATTACCGTCAAACAAAAAGATTTATACCGTATTAAGGTCAACCTTTGTTAATAAAAAATCGAGAGAACAATTCGAACTATCGACTTACAAAAGGTTACTGGATATTTACAGTACTACATCAAAAACAATTGATGCTTTAATGAAGTTAGAGCTTCCAAATGGAGTTGAAGTAGAAATAAAAGTGTAGTTAGTTTTTACAAAAGTTAAAAAGAATAACAATGTCAGGGTTAATAGGAAAGAAGATTGGAATGACCAGTATATATGATGAGGCAGGGAAGAATATTCCATGTACTATCATCCAAGCAGGTCCATGCGTTGTAACGCAAGTTCTTACAAAAGAGAAAAACGGATATGATGCCATTCAGCTTTCTTTTGAGGAAAAGAAAGAAAGCAGAACAAACAAACCTATGAGAGGTCATTTTGCAAAAGCTGGTACAACACCAAAGAAAGTATTAGGTGAATTTACCAGATTTGAAGAAGGTCACAGAAAACAATTTGGAGAAGTTCTTAATTTAGATGTATTTATTGAAGGGGAATTTGTCGATGTTGTGGGTACGTCTAAGGGTAAGGGGTTTCAAGGTGTAGTTAAACGTCATGGTTTTGGCGGTGTTGGTGAAAAGACTCACGGTCAGCACGATAGGTTAAGAGCTCCAGGTTCTATAGGTGCTTCTTCATACCCTTCCCGTGTTTTTAAAGGATTACGTATGGCGGGTCGTATGGGTAATGACAGAGTTAAGGTCATTAATATTCAGATTTTAAAACTAATACCTGAGCAAAATCTTATAATTGCGAGAGGGTCTGTACCGGGCTGTAATGGTTCATATTTAAAAATTGAGAGATGGAGTTAGAAGTTTATAAAGTTGATGGCAATAAATCTGCCAGGACGATTATGTTAGATGATGGCGTATTTGGTATTGAGCCTAATGATCACGCCATATATCTTGATGTTAAACAGTTTTTAGCAAATAAACGGCAGGGTACGCATAGTTCGAAAGAACGTTCACAAATGTCTGGAAGTACACGCAAATTGAAACGTCAAAAAGGAACTGGTGGAGCTCGTTCAGGAGATATTAACTCTCCTGTATTTTCAGGAGGGGCAAGAGCATTCGGACCTCATCCAAGAGTTTATAATTTTAAGCTAAATAAAAAAGTAAAGCAATTAGCACGTAAATCTGCTTTTTCTTATAAAGCTAAGGATAATCAGATTTTAATTCTTGAAGATTTTACCTTTGAAGAAGTAAAAACAAAACGTTTTAAAGAATTACTTTCCATATTAAAAGTTGGTGAAAAGAAAACCCTTTTTATACTTCCGGAAGTTGATTTGAATGTTTATTTATCTTCAAGAAATTTGCAAAAAGCAAAAGTGTTGACTGCTGCATCAATAAACACATACGAAATTCTGCATGCATGCAATATTGTTATTATGGAAAGTTCGCTGCCGAAAATTACTGAAATGTTTAAAAATAATTAATAAAGTGGAACAATGAGTGTTATTATAAAGCCGGTAATTACAGAGAAAATGACAGAATTGGGTGACAAACTTAATCGTTATGGGTTCGTAGTTGCAAAAAAGGCAAATAAGCTAGAGATTAAAAAAGCTGTTGAGGAGTTTTATGATGTAAAGGTAGACGCTGTAAATACTTTGAATTTGCAGGGAAAGATTAAGAGTAGATATACCAAAGCAGGTTATATTTCTGGACGTAAGGCATCAACAAAGAAAGCTATAGTAACTTTAGCAAAAGGTGAAACAATAGATTTTTATAGCAATATATAATAAAAATGGCATTAAAGAAACTTAAACCGACAACTCCAGGTCAGCGTTTCAAAGTTATCGGAACTTTTGAAGAAATAACTACTGATAGACCTGAAAAGAGTTTATTGACTAGTATTAAAAGAAGCGGTGGGAGAAATAATACTGGAAAAATGACTATGCGTTATATTGGCGGTGGTCACAAAAAACAATATAGAATTATTGATTTTAAACGTGATAAGGAGATTATTCCTGCTAACGTAGTTTCAATTGAATATGATCCAAACCGTACTGCACGTATAGCATTACTTGCTTATGCTGATGGTGAGAAAAGGTATATTCTTGCTCCTCAAGGCTTGAAAGTTGGGCAAAAGCTTGCTTCTGGTCGGGGTGTTGCGCCTGAGGTAGGGAATTCACTATATTTAAGCGAAATTCCTTTTGGGACTGTTATTCATAATATTGAATTACGCCCTGGTGAAGGTGGAAAAATGGCTAGAGGGGCTGGGACATTTGCTCAATTAATGTCGAGAGATGGAAAATATGCTGTAGTCAAATTACCATCGAGTGAAACACGGTTGATATTGCAAAGTTGTAAAGCAACTATCGGAATGGTTTCTAATCCTGATCATAATCTTGAAAGGGCTGGGAAAGCTGGTAAATCTCGATGGCTTGGTCGTCGTCCGCGTAATCGTGGTGTTTCTATGAATCCTGTAGATCATCCAATGGGTGGTGGTGAAGGAAAAGCATCCGGTGGATTACCTAGAACCAGAAAAGGGACACCTTCTAGAGGTTATAAAACACGTGATAAAAAGAAGATGTCTGATAAATACATCATCGAAAGAAGAAAGAAGTAATATTAATTACCAGTATAGTTTAAAGATATGAGTCGTTCGTTAAAAAAAGGTCCTTATATACATAATAAGTTGGAGAAAAGAGTTCTCCAAATGAGTGAATCTACAAAAAAGACTTCAATAAAAACTTGGTCAAGAGGTTCTATGATATCTCCTGATTTTGTGGGTCTGACAATTTTGGTTCATAATGGAAATAAGTTTATACCCGTTTATGTTACTGAAAATATGGTTGGACATAAATTAGGTGAATTTGCACCTACCCGAATTTTTAGAGGTCATGCAGGTAATAAAGGTAAAAAATAAGATAACAGCTTCAAAATAGAAAATATTATGGGAGAAAGAAAACGAATTAGTGCTGAAAAAGCAAAAGAAGCGAACAAGAAAAGATATTTTGCTCGTCTGGTAAATTGCCCAACATCACCTAGAAAAATGCGACTTGTTGCTGATCAAATTAGAAACATGAATGTTGACAAGGCATTGTTTTTATTGAAAACTTCACCAAAAGAAGCTTCGGGGCGGTTGCATAAACTTTTGTTGTCAGCAATTGCAAATTGGCAGATAAAAAATGAAGGTGCAAGAATTGAAGACAGCAATTTGTTTGTTAAAGAGATATTCGTGGATAGTGGCAGACAATTGAAACGAATACAACCAGCACCACAGGGTCGTGCTCATAGAGTTAAAAAACGCTCAAATCATGTTACCTTAGGGTTAGGAAGTAGAAATGAAGAATTATTAACCATTGATGAAACACCGGTTAAGGGTTCAACTGCTTCGAAAAAAGCGACTTCGGTTAAAAAAGAAAATAAAGTAAAGAAATAATAAACTCAAAAACTAATACCAAATGGGACAAAAAACACAT
>CAYYQJ010000031.1:0-12636 GCA_964473775.1 uncultured Bacteroidales bacterium
CACGGCTCTGAACACTCTTTCCCTACACGACGCTCTTCCGATCTCTGATAGGTTTATAAATTTTTAATTATTATTTGTTAGTTAATATGATTTTTGTGTTTGTAATTTGGTATTTGGTACTTGATATTTGGTGTTTGGTATTTGTTTTATGGTTTATGGTATATGGTTGTTGGCTTTACGACCGTAGCTTTTAATAGCCAATCACCCATCACATTTTTCATGACACCAAATGTAGTGAGTATTTTTTTAATATACGTAAGTTTTTTTTTAGAAAAATTGTAAAAGATATTTCCCAATTTTGTAATTTTGCAATGTTTATTATTAAAACGTTATTAAACGTCTTTCTGAATAGTAGGTATATTTATACAGAAACAACAAAAGAAAACGGATTTAGTAAGTAGAACAGCACTCGTTCTTAATATATTGGAATAGATTAATCTTGAAAAAAAACTTTACTTGATAAGTATTATGGCAAAATAGTAGCGGAAAACTGTCACTTGATAGGTATTGGGCCAAAATAGTAGTTGCGTAATGTTACTTGATAAGTATTGTGGCAAAATAGTAGTTGCGTAAGCTTACCTGATAAGTATTGCAGCAAAATAGTAGTTGCGTAAGCTTACCTGATAAGTATTGTGGCAAAATAGTAGTTGCGTAAGCTTACCTGATAAGTATTGTGGCAAAATACTTGTTGCCAGTTGTTGTCAAAATAATTATTGTTAGTATTACTGATAAAATATCATACAGATAAACAGTTTTTTAGATTAAGCTTTTCATTTATTTTTTTTGATTTATCTTTTAAAATCACTGAATAATTAACCAAAAAAAAATTTAAATTATGTTGAAAAAACCTTGGCATTACTTAATTGATCAATTTTTAACTCCCACCAACCACAATTACAAAAAAGCCTACAAACTATCAATAGCTCATGATAACAGGCTTCATAAACGTATGACCGACAATCCGTCGGATTTGGATTATGCCCTGGCATATACCCGCTATCATATATTCCATCTGGCATTTAAAGCTGCCTATGAAGCATGGAAATCGCAGGGTGGTATGCAAAAAGGCGATACCCTGACTCTCGACCAATATTTGGCTCTGCTTCCTTTAAGAATGAATAAAATTGATAATAAAATTCAGGCTTTTCACGATAAAGGCAGTCCGCGATATGTTCAGCTTTTCCCTAACGGTCACAGGCCTTTTTATAGAGGAGATAAAAAAAGTATCATTGCTGCTGTTAAAGCAATGAGTACTGCCATAGGTACCGAATCCGATTTGGCACCCGCAAAATTGCTATTGGATGGTTATCATACCGAGATGGAAAATGCACTTAATATTCAGGAAGGTTCATTCGAAACCACCTCAGCAGATAGCACACTGGTAAATCAAACCCGCATTGCTGCCATGACAGGTCAGTATCAAAATCTGGGATTTTTTATCAATAAATTTCCATCCAATCCTGATAGTATAGAATCTTTGTTTGATGTTGAATTGCTCACCAGTCCAAATCAAACCATTTGGGTAAGCCATCTTGATATTTCCGAAATTCATGCAACTCTGATTCACACCTTCGAAGCAGGAGATATGATACGTGCTAAAAGAAATGGTAAAGGCGGTTTGTTTTTGTTTTTGGCAAGCACACCGGGTGGCATTGATTCTGAAAAGGTTGTTATTGACGATCCGGTTGAACGAACTTTTGATGTTGAGGAATTTAAAGTGGAAGATTACTCCCTACACCGTTATCTGACCATTATAAACGCCAGCGATATATACGATACCAGGTTTTTGGTGGAATTGTTTTAGGATGTGATATTGATATCCCGTAGAGACAAGGCATGCCTTGTCTTTTTCAGGCGTATATTGTAGAGACAAGGCATGCCTTGTCTTTTTCAGGCGTATATAAAAGAGACAAGGCATGCCTTGTCTCTACAGATATAAAAAACCAAGGGATTACGTAATTCGTAATTCGTAATTGTTCTAATGCTTCTTAGGTTCTCCCAACCTATCCAATAGCTCGTTGATTTCTTTTTTCATAGCTATCATCATAATTTCTCTATCCACCATCATATCATTTAAGCTTTCGAGTAGGTGCATTTTCTTTTTGAGTTCGATTTCGGCTTCTTTGCGTTGGGTGATATTACGGAAGGTCCCCATCAAACATTCTTTTCCATTAATAATAATGATAGCAGCAGAAATTTCTACATCAACTGTGGTTCCGTCTGGCCGAAGTATCTTGTTTTCGGTGGGTATTGTAGGTATTACGGGGCGGAATTTCTTATAATTATCAAAGTTCGACAAAACAGTGCCCGATATTTGTTTTGGATGAAGCTGCGTTTGGTGCATACCGATTATCTCTTCCCGGGGAATCATCATCAGTCTGGCGGCTGCCTGATTGGTGTCAATAATGATGCCTGTCTCGAGCTCAGCAATAAAAGTAGCATCGGCAGCATTTTCGAACAAACTACGGAATTTGGTTTCGCTATCGGTTAAATCATTTTGTGCCCGAATACGGTCGGAGATATCCAACACAAACACCGTAACGCCCACTATATTATTGTTTGCATCACAAATAGGCGAGTAGCGATTTTCCCACCAGCTGCGGGTTAAATTGGTGTCGCCATATTCTTCAATCAAAATAAAACTTTCGCCTTTAAAAACCTTATCGAAATTTGTTTTTGCTTTTGCATTATCCTCGGGAAGTTTTATAATATCCAGCATATTCAAACCAACATAAATATCCATCCCCCAAATAGCTTTCATGATTCGTTTATGCAAATCGGTAAATGCGGTGTAGCAATAACTTAAATCGAGCGAAAAAATAGTTACACCATGCGGGCTTTCCATTATAGACTTCAGCAATTCGCTGTTCGTGCGGGCCTTTTCTTCGCTTATCTTTAATTCGTCCTCAGCGTTTTTTCGTTGGGTAATATCGTAAGCAGTGCCAAGAAGAGCTTTTGTTCCTTTATAGTCAATTAAAATAGAAGTAATTTCGGCCCACACAAAACCACCCTCTTTTTTATTAAGCCGACATTCAAAAACCGTGGTTCCTGTAAAGCCTTCGGCACGTTTTTGCATACTAGCCAAAACTAAAGCGTGGTCGCTTGCATACACCAGGTTAATAAAAGGCATTTCCAGAAATTCTTCCTCACTATATCCCGTAACTTTTGTACAGGTGTTATTTACATACTGAATTTTGTCTGTACTAAAAATAAAGATACCTACATAGGTTGATTCGGCAAGTGTTCTGAACAATAATTCGCTTTCAGAAAGTTGGGCTTCAATTATTTTTCGGGCGGTGATGTTATAAGCGGTGCCAATAAGTGCTTTTTTGCCATTAAAATCCATCAGTGAGGCCGAAATTTCGGCCCAGATAAAACCACCTCCTTTTTTTATAATACGACACTCGTAAATTGCCGGAACTTCTATGCCCGCATTTCTGTTTTTCCAATAGGTTTCAACTGTTTGCCTGTCGTCGGGATATACAAAATTCACAAAATTCATTTGCATTAGTTCTTCTTTCGAAAAACCAGTACCTACAATAATCGTATTATTGATGTATTCGAAGTTGTTGCCCGAGTGGATAAATATTCCCGAACTAGAAGTTTCGGTAAGCATACGAAACATTTCTTCGCTTTGTTTTAAATCCAGTTTGGATTGAATTCTTTGTAAAATTAGTCCAGCCTGTTTTATAAATGCAGTGATAAAAGCAGCATCTGTAATTTCTTTTTTATTGAAAGTAAAAAAATGAACCGCAGCAAACAAGCAGTTGTCTTTGTTGATACCAATGGTATATATTTTATAAAGCCCCACCAATTTGGCGCTTGCCTGCGCAGCCAGTTTCGGAAATTCGTTGGCCGAAAACTCAACCAAACCTCCCTTAAATTCTATTAACTCACCTAACTTGAAATAATCTTTATAAGCCGGATGTAATTTATAATGCTGACCCTCGGGGTTAAATCCTGAGAGCGAAATAATTTTATTTACCAAACGATTTTCTATGCCTGCCACAGCCTCCAATTTTGTGTCGGCGTTTTGTTCATCTATAGAAATACAAAGCACAATGGTGTCGGGCAATTGCTTTTGAAGCGCAGTAACAATGTATTTGTAAATGCTCTCCATATCATACATTTGAAGCATTTCGGCGATAGCATCGTTCAAAAAACCAAATAAGTTTTTGCTTTTTATGGCATCAGTGCAATCGTTAGTCAAATTGTTTTTTTGTATTACTGAGGGCTGAATTGTTGACTTTATGTCGTCGGCCTTTTGTTTATTGCTATTCTCTTTAGATTTCATCTGTGAGGTATTATTATTGTGTAAAGTTATACATTATTTGATTCTGAAAATAAAAATTGAAATAATATTTTCGTATGTAATCACTCTCATGGTCGAAATTGTTGGGTATTTATTCTGAAGACGAATTAATAGAATCGTTCACATCTTTGTCGATATCCCGCAATTTGGTATCGCAAATTGCAATCAGTTCATTGGCTTGTTTCACCTTTTCGGCAAGCTCATCCAGCTGAATATTTCCGTCCTCGAGTTGCTCTACGAGTTCCTGAAGTTTTAAATAGGCTTCGTTGTATGTCAGATTATTTTCCATTTTTTGTGATTTTGATTACGTTACTATGAATGGTTTCGTTTTGCAGTAATATCTGCAATTCGTCGTTCTTTTTTATATCTTTTGGGTTGATAATGATTTTATTATTTATGGTGATGATGGCAAAACCTCTGTTCAAAATTGCCTTCGGACTCGATAGTTTTATGATTCGTTTTGCATTTTCCAGGTCTTTCTTTGCATCCGTAAGCATTTCTGTTATTAAGTCGAAAAAGGTTGTTTTTAGTTCAATAAGTCGGTTTTCGAAGGTAAAGTTATGGTCAACCAAGGTTGCCGCCACTTTGGTAGGCGTTTTTAATTCTCTTGCCATCAAATCAACAATGCTTTGATTTCTATCATGACCAATTCCTGTAAATACAGGTAGTGGAAAACTGGCCACATAGCGGCAAAGTTCGTAATCATCAAAAGGTCGGAAATCGGTTAAAGAACCACCGCCTCTCACAATAGCAACTACATCAAAGTTTTGTTTTGATTGTTCAATAAGTTTGAGTTGTTCCAATATCAATAGATGCGCATTATCTCCCTGAATGGTAGTTAAAAACTCAGTGATTGCGTAGGAGTATTTATGTTTGTTTTTAGTTATTTCCTGCTGAAAATCCCTTTGCCCATCCGAACCCGGAGCCGTAATCAAAGCAATGTTTTTTACTACAAGTGGAAGAGGTAGCCGATTATTGAGAGTACGGTAAACTCCGTCATACAATTGAATGGTCGTAGGATTTTCTTTAAGAAGCTTCTCCAAAGTCTGTTGCCGTTCAAGCTCCAGCAAACCTAAGGTATGTGCCACATCAATTTGAAGCACATCAAGATTTAATCCGTACACTTTATGAAATCTCACCTTAACTTTGCAGATAATTTCGGTTCCATCTTTAAAAGTTTGCTTGATATGCTTTTCAAATTTTTCTATTTCCGAATAATAATCGGCCCAAAAAACAGCTCTCATTTCGGCAGTTTTTGCTCCGTTGGTATATTCTTCCAAATTCAAATAGCATCGTCGGTTGCTTACGTATTTCTTCACATTCATAATGCGGGCCGCCACCCAAAACACCTCTCCTTCAAAAGTGTCTTGAATTGTATCCTGAATAATATCTGCTAATTCCGAAAGTTTAATATGTTCTTGCATAATGTTTTTTCAAGAGTGATTAGTGAGTTTTGCCTTCGTTAATAAGTTTTGTCATATTGAAGCCTATGCTTTTTTTAATGGTTATGTAAAGGCCAATGATTGTTTAAAATCGAAGCTAATTTACGATATTTTATTTAGATGGGAGTTTGTTTAGTTATCAAATTTCTTTGCGCGATTTTATTTTGGCAACAACTCTACTTTCAATATCACCTCTTGAACTGCTTCGATAATTGATGTTTTGTTCATGTGGTTTATGTTTGTAGATTTTATTTAAATGCTTACTTCCATTGATTTTACGAATCACTTTTTTGATAACTCAAGGTCTCAATTTTTATTTACTTTATACCATATATTATATAGGGGCACCATTTCCTCATTTTGGCAATAAGATTAATGCTATCTTTGCAAAAAAAACATCATGCACATACTCGACGAAAAAGAAGAAGAAAGATTGAAAGAAGCAATTAATCCTAAAAATTGGAACGAAATAAAGATTAATGATTCGTGGCAGATATTTAAAGTGATGGCCGAATTTGTGGGTGGTTTCGAAAAGCTTGCAAAGATTGGTCCTTGCGTAACAATATTTGGGTCGGCACGCACCCCATCTTCAAATCCATACTATAAACTGGCAGAAGAAATTGCTTATAAACTTACTAAAGCAGGCTTTGGTGTGATATCAGGTGGTGGACCCGGCATTATGGAAGCTGCAAATAAAGGGGCACACTTCGGCGGTGGAAAATCAGTAGGTTTAAATATAGAACTGCCTTTCGAACAATCGCCTAATGTTTATATCGATAATGATAAGAGTCTTTCGTTCGATTTCTTTTTTGTGCGGAAAGTTATGTTTATTAAATACTCACAGGGTTTCATTGTAATGCCCGGAGGCTTTGGAACTTTAGATGAGTTTTTTGAAGCGGTTACTTTAATTCAAACACATAAGCTGGTTAATTTTCCGGTTTTATTGGTAGGCAAAGATTATTGGAAAGGTTTGGTTGACTGGATTAAGGATAAGCTGGTTGGCGAAAACAATATTCATGAGAGTGATTTGACCATTTTTGAAGTGGTTGATACAGCAGATGAAGCAGTAAGTTATATAGAAGAGTTTTACCAGAAATACTCTCTGAAACCTAACTTCTAAAACCAATATACCTATAGTTGTAATTCAACAAAGAGCATTTGCAAATATTGGCAGACACATTGGCGGTATTAATGTGAGATGATAAACTTTCGTATTCCTGCCGATAGCCAATTTTGATCTTTATTTATTGTAAGCAAATGGCAGGTGTAAAACCCTGACTGGAGATTGTGCATATCGAGTGAAATGGTGGTTGTGTTTCTGAATTCTTTTTCTGTCACTTTTCGTCCAACCAAATCATAAATTTCAATCTTACACTGCGAGTAGTTTCCATTTGCCATTTTGATATTCAATTTTTCTGAAACAGGATTTGGGTAAATAGAAAAATCAACGGGTTGGATAATATTATATTCGGTGATGCCAACGGCAGTTTTTACTTTTACTCCATTATAATAGGTAAGACCGCCTGAGAAATTTCCCAGTATCATATCCTTATGTCCATCGTTATTCAAATCAGCAACAGATACTCCGGTTTGGATGCCATCTTTAATAAGATAGGTAGATGAATCGGGTTCTATATAAATAAGCATAGAATCGATAGCAGTAAACTTGCCCGATAAGTTGGCCTCGATATCTTTATAGTAGAAAATGTATCCGCTATTCGATCCGACAAATAATTTTATCCGGTTAGAGTCTTTGAAAAAACAGGGAGTGCTGTATCCAAAATAAGAAACATTTGGATCGAACACACAAACTTTTCCTAGTGAATCAGTCACTTTGGTAAATGCCGGATTGCTTAAAGATCCTGTATTCCGGTAATAACTGATGAAGCCATCTTTTTTACCAATAACTAAATCAGGGAGGTTATCACTGTTCAGGTCGAAGATCTGTGGTGCACTAAAATCTCCTACATCAATACCTTTATAATTATAAACTGGTGGATTGTAGACGGGTAGATTCCCTGCACCGGCGGTGTTTTCAAAATAAATGAGAGTGCCATTGGATTGTCCGCAAATCATATCTATGTCACCATCGTTATCCATATCGCCAAAAGTGGGCGTTAATCCCTGAAGTTTCAACTGGGATAAACCTGCATAATCTCTTGTAAGTAAATGAAAGGATGGATTTGTTGAAGTTCCTGTATTTTGTAAAACTGCGATTTGCGAACGCATGTTTGATTTAAGATACCCAAATTCATAGTAAGAAGAATCGAGATAACCATAGTTTCCAACCATGATGTCAGGCAAACCATCAGAATTTACATCATAAATTACAGGATAGGCCCCACTTCCAAAATCCAGCATCTTGTCCTGAAGAAACCCGGGCTTGACAAATGAAAAATTAGGAATAAGCGAATCGCCGGTATTTTTATAATACCACACACTGTTTAGGTTTTCGGAGATATAAATATTTGAAGCAAATGGTGAAGCAATTAAATCTTTCAAGCCATCGTTATTCACATCAATCATACTGGCAACTGGAAAAGAATTAAAGCTTATGGGATGAATCAAATTTGGAAACAATGTATCTGCTGAGATAATGTGGGCTGAATCCATGGTGCCACCATTGGTTAATTTGGCAAGATTGAAATAATCAACATCTCCTAAAATCAAATCGGTTAAATTGTCACCATTGAAATCTCCAGCAAGCATGGTTGACCCGGTATGCCTGGATTCTTTCATAAAGCCAAAATTATCAGTTCGCCAGGGACACGATATGTTTAGGTTGATATGACTATTGGTAGCACTTTCGGAAATATCGCCCCAACATTCTGTTTGTAATTTGTAAACTAATGTATCAGAATTCCCATAAAGTTCCTGTGAAAGGTTTTTGTGCAACTGAAGGTAAGCCCCCAAACCAAAAAATGCAAGTATGTCAATATCCCCATCGTCATCAAAATCGTAAAAGGCAGGATAGTCATCAGGTGTAATCGCAATGTTAGATATTGAACTCCCCATATTTGAATTGATGATAGAATATAGCAATTGAAATTTTAATACCGTATCGGATATGTTTTTGTAGACCTTAATACCTGCTGAAGTATAAGTAAAGATATCATTTTTATTGTCATTGTTATAGTCGAGCAAATGAACCCAGCCATTAAAATTAGGAAAGTAATTCTGATAACGGTAATCATAAACATAATCCACACTATCCGTAATGCCATGATTAATAAATGTAAGTATTTTATTGCCTGCCTTATCAAAAGCTAACATGTCAGGAATCCCATCAAGATTAAGGTCGATTTTGGAGAATTGCATGGAATTCATTCCTCCAACCCAGGGCATTTGTAAGATTGACCCCAGACTATCTGTTACTGTTATATTGTATTTTTTTTCGAAGCCATAATCATAAATCACTTGTGAAAAACTAATTTTATAGATAATGAGCAATATTGCAACCAAAAGACTTTTTCTAATTTCCATTACAAAACAAATAATATACTTTTAGCAAATTTACAAATATTATCCATTTTTCGTTCATTAAAATATAATAAAATTCTAAGCAATTTGAAAAATCTCATTGTCGAAAGATGATTTCTAGTTATTAATCCATATTCTACTGATTATCATCAATGACTATTTTTCTTGAATTTGAAAATAAACAGTTTTTAGCGCTTTTATTTCCGATTTAGAGCATTGAGAAGCCTTCATTAATTAATAAAGTTTGAGTATAAAATTGGTTATTAACTGAGGAAGTTCTATATTTGCACCCTCAAAAAAAAAAGTAATAAAAAATTTAAGAAATTATGCAGAATAAAGGAGCTTTCAGGTTTTTGGCTATACTCATTGCGTTGGCATGTGTTTTTCAACTTTCGTTCACAGTTTGTACACGTTTGGTTGAAAAGGATGCGAAAAATTATGCCAACAAGGCAGATATCAATTCTATTGTGAAAGTATTGGCGAAAAATAATCCTGGAAATGAGGGTTATCTTACTGATTCAATTAAAACAAGTTTAGAAACACATTACCTGGACTCAATGTCGCAGGAAGTGGTTTACAATTTACTTATTCGTAAATATACCTTCAAAGAGTGTAAAGAAAGAGATATTAATCTAGGTCTTGACTTAAAAGGTGGTATGAATGTAACAATGGAAGTGTCAGTCCCTGATATTATTCAGGCATTAGCGCAAAACACTAAGGATCCATTGTTTACAAAAGTACTCGATGATGCAAAGAAAATGCATGAAAATAGTGATAAAGATTTTGTAACATTATTTGGCGAATCGTTTAAATTGAACAATAAATCAAATGCAAAACTCGCCTCATTTTTTATAATAGGCTTAAAAGATAAAATTACATTTAGTTCAACTGATGAAGAAGTCCTTGAGAAAATTCGTACTGAAACTAAAGATGCCGTTGACAGAACATTTAAAATATTACAAACACGTATTGATAGATTTGGTGTTACACAACCAAATATTCAACAATTAGGAACCAGCGGTCGTATACTAATAGAATTACCAGGTATAAAAGATCCAGAACGCGTGAGGAAACTTATACAAGGAACAGCTAAATTAGAATTCTGGGAATCTTATGAATATAAAGATGTTTATGGATTTATGGAAGCTGCTGATAAAAAAGTTAAAGCTATTATTGACACTAAAGATACAACTATCGTAGCAAAAGACTCTCTTAATAAATCTGAAGATGCAAAATCAGATGCAACTGTAACTGCAGATGCGAAGACGAAAGATGATGTTTCTACAACTAAGGATACTTCAAAAGCTGCTAAAGATAAATCTGTAAAAGATACTGCTAAAGATAAAAAACAATCTTTTGAGGAATATGCTGCAAATCACCCATTATTTGCTTATCTACAGCCTGCTATGTCGCAAGACGATAAAGGGAATTATTATCCGAGTAAAGGACCTGTCGTTGGTATGGCTCAGATAATCGATACTGCAAAAATTGGGATGATGTTGCGCAATCCATTAATTCAGCAAATTTTCCCTCGTGAAATTCGCTTTATGTGGACAGTTAAACCTACAGATAAAAAGGGGACCACCTTACAATTACTTGCTTTGAAAGCAACCCGTGATGGTTCCGCAGCTTTAGGTGGTGATGTTATTGTTGATGCCCGTCAGGATATTGCCCAGAATCAGGGAAATGAAATTAGTATGAGTATGAATAGTGAAGGAACTTCTATCTGGAAAAACCTTACTGCCAATAATATTGGAAAATCTGTTGCTATTGTTCTTGATAACTATGTTTATTCATTCCCAACAGTTCAAAATGAAATTCCTAACGGTAATTCTTCTATTACTGGTAATTTCACTATTGAAGAAGCAAAAGATTTAGCTAATATATTAAAAGCTGGTAAGCTCCCTGCCCCTGCACGTATTGTTGAAGAAGCCGTTGTAGGTCCTACTCTTGGAAAAGAAGCTATTAATGCCGGACTTTGGTCAATGATTATTGCGTTTATTGTTACATTACTTTACATGGCTTTCTATTACAACCGTGCTGGTGTTGTTGCTGATATTGCTTTGTTTACAAATATGTTTTTTGTTTTTGGTATACTTGCTTCATTGGGAGCTGTTTTAACATTACCTGGTATTGCAGGTATTGTACTTACTATCGGGATGGATGTCGACAAAAACGTAATTATCTATGAGCGTATCCGAGAGGAAATTCGAACTGGAAAGGGAATACGGCTTGCCATACACGATGGATATAAGCATGCATACTCCTCCATTATTGATAGTAATGTTACCACTTTGCTTACCGGGATTGTACTATATATATTTGGTTCGGGACCAGTTCAGGGATTTGCGACTACATTGATTATTGGTATTATCAGTTCATTATTCTGTTCTATTTTTATCACCAGATTGATTTTTGAATGGATGATGAATAAGAATATTGCTATTAATGTTTGGAATAAATTCACAAAGAGTTTCTTAACCAAAGTTAATATTGATTTTATCGGAGTAAGAAAATACTATTATATTCTTTCTTTGGTTTTGGTTGTAGCAGGTATTGCTTCTTTATCAATTAGAGGTTTGAGTTATGGAATTGATTTTACTGGTGGTAGAAGTTATGTTGTTCGTTTTGATCAGGATGTTAAAACAGAAGATATTCGTTTATCACTTGCGGCTGTATTTGATGGTCAAAAACCTGAAGTAAAAACATTTGGACCTAATGATCAGGTGAAAATTACAACATCATATATGCTTAGTGATAAAACAACAAAAGCAGACTCAATTGTTGAATTAAGATTGTATGATGGATTAAAAGCGTTCTATAAAACTAAAATCTCATCGGAAGACTTTGTTTCTCATGCAGATAAAAAAGCTTTAGGACGTTTAAGTTCTCAAAAGGTAGAGCCAACTATTGCTTATAGTCTACTCAAGAGCGCTTATTTAGCTGTATTGTTTTCCTTGCTGATTATTTTTATCTATATTGCTATTCGTTTTAAAAAGTGGCAGTGGGGTTTAGGCGCTGTAGGATCATTAATGCATGATACATTTATTACAATATCTATATTCTCACTTCTTTATGGTATTTTGCCTTTCAGTCTTGATATTGATCAACATTTTATTGCGGCGATTCTGACTATTATTGGATATTCCATCATGGATTCTGTAATTATTTTCGATAGAATTCGTGAATACATGACTCTATATCCAAAACGAGATATGCACACTAATATGAATGATGCTATTAATAGCACCTTGGGAAGAACATTGAATACATCCGGGATTACATTTTTAGTATTACTTTCAATGTTTTTATTCGGGGGTGAAGTTATCAGAGGATTCGCCTTCGCCTTAATGTTTGGTGTTGTTATTGGAACTTATTCTTCTATTTTGAATGCTACTCCTA
>CAYYQJ010000032.1:0-12446 GCA_964473775.1 uncultured Bacteroidales bacterium
GTGTTTTTCTGAAACAGGATTAAAAAATCTTTCAACTCCTGATAAATATCGGCAAGAAATTCAGCAATACTTCCGTTTTCGGTTTCTTCATCAAACTTTGTTTTATAATCTATAAAAACAAAGAGATCGTCTTTGCCAAACTTGCTTTTCAATGAATTAAAAACTGTTTCCCATTGTTCCTGAGTTACGAATCTTTCAGTGATTTCTTCAGAATTCAGTTCTATATAAGGCATCAATGCGCCTTTTAGATAAAGCAATGGGAGTATCTTTTGCAAATATCCGTAAATATAATGCTTATCATATTTTTCAATCTCTTCCATGAACAAACAGAATTCGTTGGAAATGGTTATCACTTCGATAACATTTTTAGAATAAGTTTTTTCGTTCGGGTTACCAGTCATCATTTTTCAAATTAAAGTACAAAAATAAGTATTCTGGCGTTATGACAACATGAATCTGTTATTTTTATCTTTATGATACAGCCAATACTTCCATAATCACAACACCTTGACAAAACATCAAAAGATCTGTTTTCAGACAAGCCTCGTGTCTGAAATGAAATCTATGCTAGATCAGCAAGCTTCCAGATAATTCTTAACAGGATTGGCATACATAGAAAGCAGTATGTTTCTGATTTCATCCGAATCCATAATTTCAGGAACCTTAGCGATTCTTTTGCTCAGGTATTCTATAAAAACGGCTTTTTCAGTTTCAGAATATTTGTCAGCAAACTTATTGGACTGATACAATAAATCATAAGCAACATAATTGCTGACCCATAAATGATAATTGGTATGAATCTGATTATCTATTTTATCAGCAATCACCTTCACCCAATCATTGAAACGTAAATCTTCATTTCCTTTAAAATCTTCAAATGTCAATTGTTTACCGAATGCAATATGTACATTTCCTTTAAAACCCATAATTCCTTGCATCATGCTTTTCAAATCCTTATCAGGAGTTTTTTCATACAGCATTTCGTGAGACGACATATAAAGTTCAATGGCTTTGAGGTAATCACAAGGATCGAATTCATAGGAAACCGCTACCGGAACCACATTCATATCAAAAAAGATTTCTTTTTCGGCTTTATCAAAACTCATCATCAGCATTTTCAGCAAACCATATTGAGTTTTGTCGTTGCCGTCTTTAGCCCTACCTTCGCGTTGAGCAATCCAAACCGATTCGGGTTTTTCCTTTATCACATAATTTATATAGGCCGAAAGGTTTTTTGAATAATCATAAAAAGCCCGTGGCTGAATGTTTCTTTTCACAGTGAAACTTTTATTCAGCTTCAGAAAATGAGTAATGATGGGCGACACATAAAGATTATCTCCAATGGCCGTTTGCGAAGTATTGTGCCCTTTTTCGAAAAGAATAAAATTCATTAGAGAAGAATCAAGCACTATATCGCGGTGATTGGAAATAAACAAAAAAGAATTTTTATCATCCAGAGCATCCAGACCCGAATTAGAAAAGGTGGTGATGAAGTTTTTAATGATGAATTTCAATGCTGTATAAGCAAACATCGATTGAAAATCGTAGATGGAGTTCACCTGTTGCAGCTGGTCTGTAAACTTTTTGAAATCAAAATCAGGAAGGAGATTCTTAAAAAAAGGTTCAAGATGTTTATCGGACAACAAGTCCGCAACGGCATCTTTAACTTCATCATTATTATAAGGTCTTATTTCATTAAAATAGTAATTATCTACTTCCATCATTCTCAATTAAATTAATAACACTTTTTATTCTTTTTCTTCTTCAATAGTGGGTGTTTCAGCATTATCTTCTTTACTAAAAAAACCTCCAAAACATACCCCCACAGTTATTTGGGGCGTATTGAAATTAAAATCTTTATATCGTAAAAAATCAACCCCCTGCACAAAGCGGTAACCCACTCCTAAACTGCATTTCAGCCATGAAGTGATGGCCACTTCCACATCCACCTGAGGAGTGATTACAAAAACCTTGTCGTTCATATAATCCAGAAGGTAGTTTACATTATTCACATAAGCCACATCGGCTTTAACCAATCTGATACTTCCCCACCCTATACGGGTGTTAATGCCCAGATGTACTGCTTTTTTCGGAAAGAAAATAAAACCCGTCCAAATGCCTGCATGGGTGAAATTGGTGCGCAGTTTCTGTCCGTAAAAAGACGAATCAGCATAATTATTATGCATCACCAAATCGTTAATGTTGTGTTTTGAAGTAAGGCTTAATCCATAAGCGCCAATAAAAAAATATTGATTGATGCTTAATGCCCCTCCTGCCCCTATGCAATCAGATATATTATGATTCAATTGCGAAGTTTCGCTCATCACACCACCGAAACCGCTTACCACTACCTTTGAATTTTTCAAGAGGTATTTTTCTGACACAGTGTCTTGTGACATTGCAACTGTGGCTGCAAGTAAAAATAGGACTATCGAAAAAAACTTTCTCATTTTGTAGTTTTCTGCAAAATAAACAAAAAGTTTAGTAAAATTATCAATTAAAAGAGTTTAATTTTGCACTAGAGTTTCTAAACGTAATATTTCCAAAAATATTACGTTTGCATAAAGTTTATTAGTGGGACTGATAAATTATTGTACTTTTATAAAATACCGATTTGCATTATGAAAACCTGTGTAAAATTAACATTTAACCCATTAGCTGACATGAACTATCAGAAAACAAGCTTCCGACAAATTATTTATCATACACTGATAATAATATTTTTGTCAGCACCTTTGCTTTCTTTCTCACAAAAATATACCAAGGGCGAGGACAAAGTAGCGAAAAACAAATCCTGGTGTTTTCAAATTAACACAGGGGTGGCTTTTGCTAATAAATATCAGGCCAATTTTTATAATGGCAGCGATGCCAATCAAAATAACATCAGCTATATTTTTAAAAATCCTACCTGGTATAACGAAATTCATCGCGTTTTAAACGATACTTTTAATTTAATGGAATTGCCCACTAATATGAAATATAGTCCGGCTTTCTGCGTAGGTTTTGGCCTGAAAAAGAAATTTACAAATCATTTCGGAGTATTCGGCAATTTCAATTTTTCGCGTTTTAAAGCCCTGGATGCTTTTACGATGAAAATCGGCAACAAGCCTTCGGGATATACTTTCGACAATATTAAAACCTATCCTATCTGGGGTAAAGAAGACCGTATCAATATTGATTTGGGTGTAAGTATGGAAATAAAACTGGTGAAACAAATTTATGGCTTTGTGGAAGTTGGATTTAATATTAATAATACCAGGGTGAAGGAAAACAAAATCAGTATAGAATCGCTCGAATACAGTTTAATAAATATTTATGCCAATCAAACCTATGTGCCAAATACTGCTTTACAGGAATATCAGATTAAAGAAGGCGGACTAGGTATTGGCGCTTTTATATCGCCGGGTTTTGAGTTTCGTTTTTACGACAATGTAGCTGTTCAGATTTTGGGAAGTTTCTACTGGACCAAGGTAAACATGATGCATTATGATGTTTACAAGCCTCAATATAATGCCATATTGCGCTTTGTGTTCTCTACTTCGGCAGAAAAAGTGATTTAATATTCACTAACCAGGACAAACCAAAGCCTGGGTAAAAAAATCACAAATATCAAAAAACAAATCACAAATAAATACTAAAAACAAAAAATCAAATATCAAAAGCGTTTGAATTTTGTTGGAATTTTGAAATTGTAATTTATATGTTATTTGGATCTTGAGCATTGTTATTTAAACATTCTGCAATATAGCATCAATTTGAAAGATAAGTTTATGGATGTATCGTTTCGTGCGCTCACTAAATGCAATTTGTGTCCGCGACATTGCAATGCCAACAGGTTTTCGTCGGCTAAGGGCTATTGCAAATCAGATTCCCATTATCATATCCAATCTATTGTAGCTCACCATGGCGAAGAGCCTTTGATAAGTGGAAAGCATGGCATTTGCAATGTTTTTTTCAGAAATTGCAATCTGCAGTGTGTGTATTGTCAGAATCATCAGATTAGCGATAATTCTGCAAATAAAACCTCCGAAAATTGGAGCTTTATTAAAGTGATAAACTCCATTACCCAATTGTTGCAATCGGGATGCAAAAGCATTGGTTTTGTGACACCATCCCATCATATTCCGCATGTGATTTCTATCATCAAAGCTTTCGAAAACTACAGTCCCCGACCCGTTTTTGTATATAACACCAATGCCTACGACAAAGTGGAAGTGTTGCAGCAACTGGAAGGCCTTATTGATATTTACCTGCCTGACATGAAGTATTTTTCGGAAGAAATATCCCTGAAATATTCAGATGCTAAAAATTATCCACAGGTAAGCCAAAAGGCACTGAAAGAAATGTTTCGCCAAAAAGGTTCGGTGTTGCATCTTATGGACGATAATCATGCCGAAGCCGGATTGATTGTGCGACATCTGGTATTGCCCGGACATATTGACAACAGCATCGCCATACTGAGGTTTATTGCTGAAGAGATTTCTGTTAAAACTCATATTTCGCTGATGTCGCAATATTATCCTACATATAAAGCCTCTTTGTTCAATAACATAAACCGAAAGCTCACTCAAAAGGAATATTTCACCGTGGTTGAAGAAATGGACAAACTGGGCCTGATGAACGGTTGGATTCAGGAAATGGAAAGCACAGAGCATTACAGGCCGGATTTTGAAAGGGATGAGCCTTTTGTGTAAAAAAAACTCATACTGATATTCTTGCATCAATAATCCACAACTCAAACCAAGGTTTTCATTAATGAACCATCTTGCATCATTTTGTAAGCATCGTGATGCATTTTGTAAGCATCGTGCATCATTTTGTAAGCATCGTGCATCATTAAGTATACTTCTTGCATCGTTAAGTATACTTCGTGCATCATTAAGTATACTTCTTGCATCATTAAGTATACTTCGTGCATCATTAAGTATACTTCTCGCATCATTAAGTATACTTCTCGCATCATTAAGTATACTTCTTGCATCAAAATGCTCTCGTTATCGTAATTTGCTAATATTGTAAAGTTTATAGATTTTCAACCAAACAGAATATAAAAAGACGGACATCATTCGGCATCTGTCGTCCGGCTAAAAATAAAGGTTTTCAATAAAAAAATCTGATAACCCTTATACTCATGGTCTCCGCTCCATGGGGCATAAAGTCCATCAGCCAAAGCTTTTGCAAGCTGAAAATAATAGACTTGGTTGATTGGACAATCAATTGTAATTTGCCATTTACCCTTTTTTATTCCCAATGCGAAAAACAACATGGGTTAGTAATGTCCCTTTAATGATAAAATAATAAGCATATTATCTTCAATCGCGTAAATCAAACGGTTCTCTTTATCAATTCTTCGCGACCATTTACCAGCTAATTGGTATTTAAGTGCCTCAGGTTTGCCAATACCTTTATAAGGCTCATTCACAATAGCATTAATTAGTTCAGAAATTCTTTTTTGAACAGCTGTATTATTTGTTTTTTTCCAAAAATCAATATGGCTTAATGCTTTTTCAGAAATAATTATTTCCATAGATTGTCAAATTCGCCGGAATTTAGTTTTTTTCCTTTGCCTGCCTTAATTTCTTTTTCGGCTTCTAATACCATGTCCACAAATTCAGGGTCGTAACCCTCATATTCTTTCTTTACCTCAAACTTTATTTTAAGCGCCTTAAGAATTGCTTTTAAGGCATTTACTTGTTCATTATTGGTAGGATGTGCTATTACAATATTTTCAGAGCTCATACAATTTGTATTTTAAACATCAATTACTGATGCAAAATTAATGAAAAATAAGATTTGTAGTGCAAAATATTATTCTACAAAGTCAGAAATAGATTATTGCTTAATAAGAAATCTTATCCTTATTCTTATTCCAGTTTTCGAAAGGCAGATTGAGGTTTTCGTGGGCAATATGAATAAAAGGTATGCTACGGTTTTGAGGTAGAATTTCTATCTGCTGATAAATAAACGAATCGTCGAAACCGGCATCAGAAGCTTCGGCTTTGGTGGCTGCAAAATATATTTTGGCCGGACGCGCCCAAAAAATAGCTCCCAAACACATGGGACAAGGCTCGCAACTGCAATATATTTCGCAATCGGCAAGCTGAAAGGTGTTCAGGTTTTTACAGGCATCTCTTATGGCATTCACTTCGGCATGTGCCGTTGGATCGTTGGTTGTGGTCACAGAATTAGCACCTATGCCCACAATTTCATTATTTTTAACCACGATAGCGGCAAAAGGTCCCCCCTTGCCAGATTCGCTGTTTTTCACAGCCATTTCGATAGTGATACCTATAAAATTTTTAATCCTTTCGTTCATACTTACGAAATCTTTAAAGGATTTTTCACCAGCTCCTTTAAAAGTGCATAATCAGTCACCTCAATCATTTCATTTACATAATGAAAACTCAGGCCGTCGATATATCTTTTGTTAATCTCCTCAATGTCTTTGCGGTTTTCGGCCGAAAGAATAATGTCGGTAATTTTAGCTCTTTTGGCAGCCAGAATTTTTTCTTTAATACCACCCACAGGCAACACTTTTCCACGTAGGGTGATTTCGCCTGTCATGGCAATATTTTTTTTGAGTTTGCGCTGAGTAAATGCCGAAGCCAAAGCCGTAAACATGGTAATTCCGGCCGAAGGACCATCTTTTGGAGTAGCACCTTCAGGCACATGAATATGTACATTCCAGTTTTCAAACACCGAAGGATCAATCGACAGATATTCTGAATGTGCTTTCAGATATTCGTAAGCAATGGTAGCTGATTCTTTCATCACATCACCGAGATTTCCGGTCAAAGTAAGATTGCCCTTGCCTTTGCTGAGGCTCACTTCAATAAACAAAATTTCACCTCCTACTGATGTCCATGCCAATCCGGTAACAACTCCTGCAATATCATGAGGAATATCTTTGTCTTTCTGAAAAATAGGAACCCCCAATATTTTCGACAAATCATCTTCGCGAATGGTTTTATCATATTTTTCGCCCATAGCAATAAATTTCACACGATTACGAATGGTTTTGGCTATGGTGCGTTCCAGGGTTCTTACACCTGATTCACGGGTATATTCATCAATAATTTTCTCAAGAATTTTATCCGTAAATTTAATTTCTTTCATTTTCAAACCATGCTCAGTCATTTGTTTTGGAATAAGATGGCGTTTTGCAATTTCCATTTTTTCTTCAAGCAAATATCCGCTCAAGTCAATAATTTCCATTCTGTCGCGAAGGGCAGGATAAATGGTAGATAGATTGTTTGCAGTGGCAATAAACATCACTCTTGATAAATCAAAATCAACTTCGAGGAAATTATCATAGAAATTGGTGTTTTGTTCCGGATCAAGAATCTCGAGCAAAGCAGCCTGCGGATCACCACTGACATTATTGCCGCTTACTTTATCAATCTCGTCGAGCACAAAAACCGGATTTGCTGATTTTGTTTTTTTCAGATTCTGAATAATGCGGCCCGGCATAGCACCTATGTAGGTTTTTCTGTGTCCTCTAAGCTCTGATTCATCGCGCAATCCGCCCAACGACATGCGGACATATTTGCGCTCAATGGCTCTGGCAATTGATTTGCCTAAAGATGTTTTTCCAACCCCAGGAGGTCCGATCAGACATAAAATTGGTGATTTCATATCACCTTTAATTTTAAGTACTGCAAGATATTCCAGAATTCTTTCTTTAACTTTTTCGAGGCCAAAATGGTCTTCATCCAGAATTCGCTGAGCATTTTTCAAGTCGAAATTATCCACAGTATATTCATTCCATGGAAGTTCAACCAGAATTTCCAGATAGTTTGTTTGAACAGAATATTCAGCAGCATGAGGATTCATTCGCTGAAATTTGCCGAGTTCGCGTTTAAAAACTTCTGCAATCTCAGGCGACCAGTTTTTGGCGGCAGCTTTTTCGTTCAGTTCGCTTATTAGTTGCTCCTGTGGATTGTCGCCAAGCTCCTGCTGAATTTGTTTCATCTGCTGCTGCAGCATGAAATCGCGCTGCTGCTTGTCGATATCGCTTTTTACTTTATTCTGAATCTGATTCTTCAATTCAATCATTTGAAGTTCTTTCACCAAATGATTCAACACCTGAGAACCTCTGTCGATAATATCTGCATTTTCGAGGAGTTTTTGCTTTTCAGCAATATCGATATTCAGATTGGAAGAAATAAAATTGATAAGAAAGGCAGGGCTTTCAATATTCTTGATGGCAAAAGCGGCATCTGATGGAATGTTTGGCGATTCTTTTGCAATCTGTATGGCAAAATCTTTTAAAGATGAAATTAAAGCCTGAAACTTTTTATCTTTTTTCAAAGGATCATTCACTTCAAAATCGCCAACTTTTGCAACAAAGTAAGGCTCGCTTTCAATTAACTCTATCAGTTTAAAACGTTTTTTTCCCTGTATAATTACAGTGGTGGAACCATCGGGCATGTGAAGTGTTTTCAGAATATGTGCCACTGTGCCCACTTTATAAAAATCATCAAAAGTAGGTTCTTCGATGTTGACATCTTTTTGTGCCACAACACCGATAGCTCTCTTTGACTTATAGGCTTCCTTAATCAATTTGATAGATTTATCACGCCCCACGGTAATGGGAATAACTACTCCAGGAAACAATACTGTATTACGTAACGGCAAAATTGGCAGTACTTGTGGCAGTGGCTCAGAATTCATTTGTTCTTCATCTTCCGCCGTAAACAAGGGAATAAATTCAGAATCATTATCAATAAGGCTAAGAAATTTTTTGTTTTCCCATTCGGAAGAGAATTTCATATAATATTTTATTTACGACAAAATGTCAGTTAAAAAATGCAAGAATCTATAAATGCTGTTCAAAAACAACAACTTCATACTATTTAAAGTATGAAGTTGTTTAATAAGGCAATAAGAATGCCAAGATTCTATAAAGGGTGCGAAAATGTAAAAACTATTTTTTCTGGTTGTTTTTCTTACGATATGCAAAAGTGATTTCGTAAATATTTTTCAGGATACTTTTTTCCATTTTATCAAAGTCCATCCCTCTTCTTTCATAAACTCTTTCAGCAACATCATAAGCTTTATTGAGGTCGAAAGTAGTATAGCCTGAAACCGAATTTCCCCAACTGAATGAGGGAATAAAATTGCGTTGAAAACCATGACCAACGATATTTGCACTTACACCAACAACAGTTCCTGTATTAAACATGGTATTGATACCACATTTGGAATGGTCGCCCATGATAAGTCCACAAAACTGAGAGCCTGTAGAAATAAATCTTTCTTGAGTATAATTCCAGGCTTTTACATCGTCATAAGTATTTTTCAGATTCGAATTATTAGAATCGGCACCGATATTACACCATTCGCCTAAAACAGAATGCCCAAGAAAACCATCATGTGCTTTGTTGGTATAACCTAAAATGACTGAATTATTCACTTCTCCACCCACTTTGGAATGAGGTCCGATGGTGGTTGGTCCATAAATTTTTGCACTCATTTTTAAAGTAGCATTATTGCACAAAGCAAATGGTCCGCGTATCACACAACCTTCCATGATTTCAGCATCTTTTCCTATATAAACAGGACCATTGGTGGCATTGATAATTGCAAATTCTACTTTGGCACCTTCTTCTACAAAAATATTTTCTGCAGCTACCATTTTATTAGTTTCACTCAAAACCTTTGATTTACGACCCTTGGTTATCAGTTTAAAATCTTCTTCAATCGCCTGACCATTCATATTAAAAATATCCCAGGGATAACTTATTTTTAAATGAGGCAAGTCGCATTGAATTTCATGAAGCCCTTCCACTTCATGTTTTTCAACATCATCCACAATAGGAGCATCCAGATTGTTAACTTCATCCAAATCTTTTTCGATTACGTTCAGGGCAATAATATATTCTTTATAAACAAGAGCCTGATCAGGCTTCAGTTCAGTAATGGCTTTTACTAATTCAGGAGTAGGTAAAACCGAACCATTTATAAGAATGTTGTTGGTACTTTTTATCATAGGGTACTTTTCTGAAAGATATTTTTCAGTAAGTGTTGATGTTGCGGTATTAAGATATTTCTCCCATTTTTCACGGATAGTTAGTATTCCAACTCGAATATCAGCTATTGGGCGTGTAAAAGTTAGTGGTAATAAATCATTTCGGGTTGAATCATCAAAAAGAATATAGTTCATGTTGTAAAAATTATTTAAGCAATTACAATAGTATTAAATAAACTAAGATGGTGAATTTCTTAGAAAAAAAGTTTTAAAAAAAGATATTAACAAAGCCGATGAGATGTAAAATAAAAATAAGTTCCGCTGCACACAACGGAACTTATTTTATTATCTACTCATTATTAGCATTATTTCGATTCCTTCTTATCCAAATGTTGTTTATAACGATTGCGGAATTTATCAACGCGACCTGCTGTATCAACAAATTTCATTTTTCCAGTATAAAATGGATGGGATGTGTGAGAAATCTCAAGTTTTATTAATGGATATTCTTTTCCGTCTTCCCACAAAATCGTTTCTTTTGTTTGAGCAGTTGAACGAGTTACGAAAGAATATTCGTTCGACATGTCTTTAAAAACTACTAAACGATATTCTTTTGGATGAATGCCTTTTTTCATGATCTTGGTATATTAAATTTGGCGGCAAAATTACTTCATTTTATTTAATAAACAATACTTTGGTAGCTTTTTTTTATTAATCCATATACCATTCATATACCATAATACTCCTTGCATAATAAATTTCAAGCAATTATGAATTATTAAGGATTATTGTAGAATTCATTCTTATTGAAAAATTATAAGGACAATAGAAACTTTAACGTGTCGATATTATCGGCATAGTCCATTAAACCAGGCTTTTGAGCTTCTCCAAATTTAACAACACCTGCAATTTCTGGTCTATTGCCAACAATGCATTGCAGATTTCCGGAATTTTCATTAATAAAGTCAATGATTTTATTCATAGAGGAATAATACTCAAAATTGAACACTGCCACAGGATTATGCAATAATGGGCTTTCCTGAATTAAATAAAATCCACAATCATAAAATGGAAGATTGTTCATTAAAAAGATGGTTTTATAATAATCGTAATTGTTTCGGAAATTATTGTGGTTGATGTAATCAGAAGATTTTTGGGAAGCTTGTATCAATTCCTTGAAATCATATCCAATCGGTACAAATAATTTACTGATGTTTCGACAACCCAACCCAAAATACAAAAACATATCATCAACCAATAATGTCAATTCCTCTTTGGTTTCCTCACCGTTTAAAATTGCAATACTATTGCGGTTCTTTCTAATTATGTTTGGATATTTCCCAAAATAATAATCGAAATACCGAGCAGTGTTATTACTTCCTGTTGCAATAACAGCATCGAAACCTTGGATTTTATCAACAGTGAACGAAATCTGTGCTTTATAACTGCGATCAATTTCCATCAAAATATCTGCTAAAGCAGGAAGCAAAAATCTGTCCTGTTTCGATAACTTTCCTAAAAATTGATTTCCTGAAACTATAACGCAAAGAAAATCGTGAAACCCCACTAAGGGAATATTGCCTGCCATAACAACACCAATTTTTTTTGAAATATTTTCAGGTTTATCATCAAGTTCATAATAGCTTAGCCATTTACTCATCTCTTTTCCCTGAATAATATCAGCAATAGAATTGAGAGCATATCTGATGTTGTTTTCGGTAAAATAGCCATTGTCAACACAACTTTTTTGTACTGCTGAAGACAATGTCGTAAAATAAAATTCCTGCTGATTTAATTTCCCTGCAAGGTAATCGAGAATCACAGAACGCAGTTTTGAAAAATTGTCAATATGTTTTGATACGTAAGGTTTGCTTTCTTGCATTTTTTTATATTTTTGTCAAAAGTAAAAGATTTTTAAGGTTCAATACTATTTTGGGCATAATTTTCGTTTAAATAAAAACCAATACAATAATTAATGCAGTTGCTTATCAGAGTCATATTTTTGTTTTTTCTGCTTTCACCTGTCTGGTTGTTTGCTCAAGAGAAGCAATTTGAAATAGATTCTTTAAGGTATTACGCGAAAATAATCACTTCCGAGTCGCCAGATTTTAAAAAGCTTGAAGCTAACAATAAATTTAAAAAACGCCTTGAAGCCATTTTCCATAAAGACGATTCTTTCGTTTTTCCCTTTGATTCTGTTAAAACCATAACAACACTTCTATCGCCTGATAAAAAGTTCAAAATCATTACTTGGAATTTGGTAAACGAAAATGTAACATACGATTACTTTGGCTACATACTATTCCCCGATTCGAAAATATATTCGAAAAAGTTTGTTGCACTAACAGATAACACAGAGAAAATACCTTCGCCTGAGACTATAATTTCTGACTTTACCAATTGGTACGGAGCCGTTTATTACAAGATAATTTTGTCGCATTACCAAGGCAAAAAGCACTATACTCTATTAGGTTGG
>CAYYQJ010000033.1:0-12420 GCA_964473775.1 uncultured Bacteroidales bacterium
AACGTAAATCAATCAAAAATAGCCATAGGTTCAGGTGGATTTTTTGGCAAAGGATTCCTGAATGGAACGCAAACCAAATACAAATTTGTGCCCGAACAAAACACCGATTTTATTTTTTGTACCATAGGCGAAGAATGGGGGTTTGTAGGAAGCGGCATTGTAGTGATTATGTATGTTTTATTGCTGATGAGGATATTATTTATAGCCGAACGACAGCGTTCGTCCTTCAGCCGCATTTATGGCTATGGGCTGGCCTCTCTGATTTTTTTCCATGTAATGATTAATATAGGCATGACCATCGGACTGGCTCCCGTAGTAGGCATTCCTTTGCCATTTATCAGTTATGGAGGGTCTTCTTTATTATCCTTCACCGTTCTCTTGTTTGTATTCATCAAGCAGGATTCAAATCGCATGCAGGTATTATAATAAATCATGATGATGACATTACGTAACCATAACCCTATAACTAATAACCCTCAATCCCATTCACACTAAAATTTTGTTCCATAATTTCCAAATAAATAAAGATGGTTAAAATAATACTCCTCGACGATCAACCCATAATTTTAGACGGTTTAAGCAGCATGCTATCCAGCATAAAAAACATCACCGTTACCGCGGCCTTTCTTTCCGCAACCGAAGCATTGAAAAGCATTCAGATAAGCGAACCCGACATCATTATCACCGACCTGAAAATGCCTGATATGAATGGTATTACTTTTATTAATAAACTCAGGTCGCTCCATATTAAATCAAGGATATTAATTCTGTCCATGTGCATTTCGCCAAACATCATACAAGAAGCCGTTCAGGCAGGCGCCAATGGTTTTATTCTGAAACAAAATGCCACCAGAGACGAATTGTTGAAAGCCATTGGGGTTTTGATGGATAGCAAAGAATATTTTGCTGATTACGACGACATTATTTTAACCAAAGCTCCCATTGCCAAAGATACAGAAACAACCCTGACTGCAATTCAGGTAAAAGATATTTTAACCGACGACGAATTAAAAGTGCTGCAGGTGTTTGCCGAAGGCTTCACCAATAAAGAAATTTCTCAGAAATTAATGATGAAAATTTCTTTGATAGAAAAACGCAAAGCCAGCATCATGTCAAAACTACAGTTAAAATCGAATGTCGATTTAATAAAATTTGCCATCAACAACGGCATTTGCTATATGTGATGCTGTTGCAAAATGATACGGTTCAAAGTAAACCCTTTCCCATCATCGCCCACTGAAAAAAACCAGCTAACTCGAAAACAGATTAGATTTAAGGTGAGTTATGGATTAGTATTACCCCACATTGCAGCAAAATCAGGCAATAATGGTCTAAAATGGCCTAAATTCATTCAAATATTCAAATTGAATTAGTAAACCGGTTCAATATCTTTCAAACATTCTAACACATCAAATGTGAGTTTTAAACACTTTCGATTACTTTTGCACAAAAAAATTGATTCGGACTAATTATCATACACATTCACGCTTTTGCGATGGCAGTTCTGAACCTGAATCCTATGCGATTTCGGCTATTAAGAAGAATTTTCTATGCCTGGGTTTCAGCTCGCATGCTCCTTTGCCTTTCGAAAATGCCTGGAGTTTGGTACATGCCGATATGCATGCCTATTGTGAAGCCATAGAAAATCTGAAAATCGTTTATAAAGAACAGCTTGAAATTTATCTTTCGCTAGAAATAGATTACATCCCGGGAGTTTCTGTGGGATTTTCGGAGCTAAAAAATCAACATCAACTGGATTATGTTTTGGGGGCTGTTCATCTGGTAAAAAAACCTGAAGGGAACGACTTATGGTTTATTGATGGACCCATAGCAAATTATGATAAAGGGCTGAATGGTATTTTTAAAGGCGATATCCGCTATGCGGTTGAAACCTATTATCATCAGCTACAAGAAATGCTAGTAACACAAAAGCCCGATATGGTGGCTCATTTTGATAAGGTAAAAATGAACAATAAATATCGCTACTTTCAGGAATCGGAAACCTGGTATAAACATTTAATTGATAAAACCCTTCAGATAATTGCTCAATGCAAAACCATAGTTGAGGTAAACACAAGAGGCATTTATACAGGTAAATATAAGGATTTATATCCCGGAAAGGAAGTTTTACAAAAATGTTTTGATTTAGGTATCCCTGTAACTGTAAGCGCTGATGCTCACCGTCCTGAGCAGGTGAATATGTATTTTGATGAAACAGAAACCATCTTAAAACAAATCGGATATAAAAGTATTAAGTTTTTTAAAGATTATAAGTGGATTGATTGGGAGCTATAAATAACTGAAAACAAAGATATATTGCTGATTTGGAAGCATACGTTTTAACAGCATTAAGAAAGTAACAACTTTAGCGATAATCATTCGAATACCCATTATCAAAGTAATCACTTTAGCAGTTCATATTCCAATAACCATAATCAAAGTAATTTCTTTGGCAATGCCTGCACCAGCAGGTATAAACGAAGAATTCATTTACTTTAAAGTGATGAGGTTACCCTTTTGTCACCTTACTTTACCTGAAAAGTCATTTTATAATGCTCTATCCCAGCTTCTACAAAGATATCGCCTTCTTCCTTAAAACCATTGCGGCGGTATAAATTGCAGGCCTTAAGCTGAGAATGAAGGTAAATGGTTTGATTTAGAGTGATAACTTCTCCCAATACTTTTTGCACAAGAGTATCACCAATCCCCTGATTACGATATTCGGGCAGTATAGCAAAGCGTTCGAGTTTGATACCATTAGAGGTTTTACGCCAGCGGGCAGTGCCGCATGGAATATCATTCATATAAACCAGAAAATGCTGGGCTATGCTTTCGTGCTCGTCATATTCAAGTTCAGGATCCACCTTTTGTTCTTCAACAAACACCTTTCGTCTGATGCCAAAAGCAATTTCTATTGCATTTTTATTGTTGAAATCAATTTTTGAAACGGTTATCATGCGCTCAGATTAAGGCATTATAAACTGTATCTCATCTATCCACATTTTGCTACCTACCTGACCTGTGCAATGAAATAAATCCGCAAAATTAACCCCGGCACTTGAGCAAATTAGCAGAGTTAAGGAATCGGGAATATCGGCAGAATTATAGGCAATGGGCAAATTAATCAAAGTGTAGGTGGTAACAGGAGTTTTATATAGTTGTTTTACCCAACCTACAGTATCTCTTCTTTGCAAGGCAGAGTTGTATTTTGACAACATAATGGAAACCATAGCTGAATCGCCTCCAACAGGTATATATTTATAATAACCTTTAAATGCAGTTGGTCTGGAGGTATATCGTTTCCCTAAAATGATGGTTGCATTTGGTATATCAAGAGAATCTGTGCCAATTAAACCGGGAATAAGTATCGGAGCACCTTGCGGACTAAAAGTATCGGTAACCATAACAGCAGCGTAAGGTCCCGAATAAGAATCACGGGTACTATCAACGGTTAATGGGCCAGGACCTCCGGCCGAGGCAGGCAATGTAGTAAGATAATTGAGCGATCTTAAATAACCACCGGCGGGTTCCATCCAAATATTATCGTAACCATCGTTAAGTTTCACCCATTGATCAAAACAGCCTCCGACAATATTCAACGGACAGTTTAAATCTTCATTAATTATAACAGGTGTATCAATATAAGGGCGGCAAGAAATAACACTTACAAATAAACCTAAGGATATCAGTAAGGCAAAAGCAAATGGTTTTTGAAGTTTTTTCATTCTAATTAAACCTTATAAATAATCTGAATTGAAGTAACTCTTGGAGGCTGTACAGATATGGGTCGCAAAGAGTATTCGGTATTTAATATATTGTTTACCAGCAAAGAGAATTTGAAGTGTTTTCTTAAATCATAACTAATTCTGGAATCAAACACATAATCTCCGTTATGATGATCTTTTCTGTATTGCTTTATGCCTGTATTGAACAATCCCGGACGGTCGTTTTCTAAAAAGAACTTATCAATGTTATACATAAAGCCATAATACTTTCCACTAAAACCAAGCGAAACGTTTTTATAGGCAAAGTCAACATCCAATTTACCTAATTGCTCGAAACGATATTTTAGTATGTTTTCACGAGTATCTGAAGAGCTGCTTAAATAAGTAAAGTCTTCTTTCAACACAGCATCGGTGTAATAAATTTTAGAAGGATCGAGACAGGTAGGATGCGAAAAAGTATAACCCGCCATAATGGTCATCGAAAAATTCTTGGTAAACTTACCTTCGCCCATCAAAGCACAATCAATGCCCCAAACCTGTGCATCGGCAGTATTCAGGAATTTGTACCCCAAATTCTTGGAAATATCATATCCTGAACTATCGGGCAACATATTTCTGCCCCACAATGCAGCAGTAAACTCAATATAATTTTTGTATTGTTGCAAGAAACCACAAACATCCACAAAGCCAACAAAGTTCTTGATTTTAAACAATTGCTTGAGGCCAACTTCAGCATTCCAGCTTGTTTCTGATTTCAATTCAGGATTTGGATAAATACCAAAATTACCCGAATAGGTCGAAATGTATCGTTCACCAATACTTGGGAAACGGAATCCCTGACCAAAGGAAGCACGGAAATAAGTGCCTTTAGCAGCTTTCATGTTTACACCGGCTCTGAAAATAGGCTTGTTATCAGTATAGTCGCCTAATTTATAAAACTCCCAACGGGCACCACCTGAAAAGGTAAGCCAGTTAAAGAATTTTTTTTCGGCCTGAAGATAAATTGCAAAATTGTCGGACGATTTGGAACCTGCTTTACCAAAATCTCCTGAAAAAACTTTTCCATAAGAATAAGCATACATGTTCATTATTCCTGTGTTTATAATTAGCTTGCCCAATTTCTTAAACATTTTAGAAAACTGATACTCATCATAAACAGAACACGACATGGTGGACTGATTGTTATCGGCACCATTATTAGCATAATAGAATCTGTTTTTTAAAGAATGAGAAGCCCCTTTAGGACCAAAATATTTCACATAAGGATCCACATAAAACTGAAACTCATTAAAATTGGTTATGGCATCAGGATAGGCTCTGAAGATATTTGAATCGGCATCTTTCCAGAAAAAAGACTGCGCATTTTGCGAATACATAAAGTTGCCATTCAACCCGTATGTCAAGCCTTCTACCTTTGCAGAACGAACTCTTGTGCCAAAATTTAAACGGAAGTTTTTATCAAAAGCACCTTTCCCTGAACTGTCAGGCGGAGCTCCGATATAACCGGGATCAGATAAGAAATTTCCACCAATTACATAATCAAAGTTGTTTATCCTACGCGAATGAATAAAACTTGCTCCCAAAATAATAGGATTAAAACCATCCCATGATTTTGTATAACGCTTTGGAGGCACACTATATATACCACTGGTTAGAGTAACTTTGGTTGTTGTTTTATCTTTTGGATAAGCAGTACGAATATTTATGGCTCCATTTAAGGCAGCAGAGCCAAACATAACAGATGAAGCTCCTTTTACAACTTCAATTTGCTCAATATCTTCAACAGGCAAAAAACTCCAAACAGGTCGGCCTGCATCAGGACTCATGATGGGGATTTCATCGATAAGAATCATCACACGACTTCCCAATCCGGAGCTGAAACCGCTACCACCCCTTATTTGAGGTTCATTATCCACAATGGCAACACCTGGAACCGATTCAATAGCTTTGTCTAAGGTCAATATGTTTTTGGTTTCAAGCATACTTGGCTTTAAAATATCGACAGAATTGGTAGCATCTTCGAGCTTTTGTTCATACTTCGATGCTGAAACCACTGTTGTGTTTAAATCATGAACCGTAGGAGTCATTACCAGATTAATAATGATTGGCTTACTTCCGGCTTTCGCAGAAATTTTTTCTGAATGCCTTTCGTAACCTATAGACGAAAATAAAATTACATAATCGCCGGGCGCTACCTGCAATTCATAATTACCATCAATATCGCTTGTAGTGCCTTTATGCTGATCTTTAATGCCAATATTGACAAAGGGAACAGGATTTTTGGTTTCGGCTTCAGTTATTTTACCTTTAATCACACAATTCTGTGAAAAAAGCAAAGCAGGAAATAGGCTTCCTGCTGTGATAAAAAGCATTAATAAGTAAAGCCTTTTAAAGGTATATGTCATTTGAATGTTTTTATATTACTTTCAGTAAAACACGGGCAGCAAAGGTAATAAAAATTATTTAATTGCTATTTTCTGTGTATATCTTTGACCGTTTTCGGTAATTATACTAACCAGGTAAACACCTTTCATTAAGTCGTTAGTACTTACTTTTTGTTGTCCTGTTGAAACCGTCACTTTGTTATTATAAACCAACTGACCTGTCATACTGTAGATTTCGATGGTTGAAGAAGTAGGTTTTGCAAAAGAAAATCCAAAAATGATATCATTGTTGTTTGCCCACACTGAAATGTTTTTTGATGAATTAATTTCTTTAATTCCAATGCCATTATAAATCATTTCCATATCATCAATATAGAGACTATCTCCTGCACTACCACCACCGGGAGTTTTGTTAGTAGTTACCGATATTAAAATATAATCTGGCGAAGTAGCTGCTCCATTATAAACAAATGGAAAACTCTTACGAATCCACACATTGTTTGTTGACTCGAAATTAAGGGTTGCTTCTCCAACAACATGAGGAAGTGATGCGGCATCAATAGGATCTTTACAGTCGTAAGTGTCGTGAATAATAGCATGAATACGGGCAGAATCAGTTCCTGTTGCATTTGCTGGTTTAAATCTTACCCAAATAACCAGAGAATCGGGTTTCATGCCAATAGTTTCGCTAAAAGCAGGATTGGCTGTATGGGTAATATTATAATTAGTAGGATCGGTCGGAACCATATTGTCAGCATTGATTTGTCCGGTAGAAATATTGCCGTTGGCAATAATACCTAAGGTAGATTTTGACCAAAGAACACAACTATATGTTTCTGTTGCTCCCATGCGTACAACGGGTGAGCGTTTTATTTCCTGTGCAGTAAACGCCACCAAACTTCCCGAACCAGTTTTAAACGAATTCCATTCTAAAGGTTCTTCGGTAGCTGCTCCTATATTTTCCCAATTTTCAAAACCAGAGTTATTAACTTGATTTTGTGCTTTTGCTATTCCTGCAGCAAAAACTAATAAACATAAAACAGCCAGTGATAATTTTTTCATTTTTATTTAGTATAATTTTAAAGTAATGATTGAGTAATTTTTTGCAAAAGTAATGAAAAACCCTAAAGAATACCTTTCTAAACAGATTAGATTTAATGAACAATTAAACATTGAAATTTAATCAGCTAAAAACTAAAATCTTGGCGAAAATGCCAATTTCTGACATTAACAAAAATTAAGATTTTCAGAAAAATGATGTCTGGTAATAAAAAATAAAATAAATTTGTTTTTTGATTTTGTAAAATTTCATTGTATGCTGATTAAAACTTATGGAAGCGCCATACTGGGCATTGATGCAATAACCATTACGGTAGAGGTTAATATTGATATGGGTATAAATTTTTTTATGGTTGGCTTGCCCGATAGCGCTGTGAAAGAAAGCCAACACAGAATAGTTGCATCTTTTAAAAATAACGACTATAAATATCCTGCTGGAAAGCGTATTGTAATCAATATGGCTCCTGCTGATATTCGCAAAGAGGGTTCTGCTTACGATTTAACCATCGCATTGGGCATACTCGCTGCTTCAGACCAGATGAATGCTGATGAGCTGTCTAATTATGTAATTATGGGCGAATTGTCTCTTGATGGAAGTCTGCAACCAATTAATGGGGCTTTACCCATTGCCATTGAAGCCCGCAAACAGGGATATAAAGGATTTATTCTACCCAAACAAAATGCATTGGAAGCCGCCATTGTAAACAATCTGGATGTAATTGGGGTGAGTAATCTGAAAGAAGTGGTTGATTTTTTAAATAAAGATATTACCATTGAGCCTACTGTGGTGAATACCCGTGAAGAGTTTTTTACAAAATTAAACGAGTATGAATTCGATTTTGAGGACGTGAAAGGCCAGGAGAATATCAAACGTGCATTGGAAATAGCAGCAGCCGGTGGTCACAATGTGATTTTTATTGGTCCTCCCGGCGCAGGAAAAACCATGCTGGCCAAACGTTTGCCTTCCATTTTACCTCCTTTGAGTTTGCATGAAGCATTGGAAACTACCAAAATTCATTCTGTTTCGGGCAAACTAGGGAAAAATTCTTCTTTGATTTCTGTCAGACCTTTCAGATCTCCCCACCACACAATCAGCGATGTAGCCCTTGTTGGCGGTGGAAGTTTTCCGCAACCCGGCGAAATATCGCTGGCACATAACGGAGTGTTATTTTTAGACGAACTCCCAGAATTTAAACGAACAGTTCTTGAAGTGCTCAGGCAACCTGTTGAAGATCGTGTTATAACTATTTCCCGCGCTAAATTCACTGTAGAATACCCTTGCAGTTTTATGTTAGTGGCTGCCATGAATCCTTGTCCATGCGGTTATTATAATCATCCTGAAAAAGATTGTGTATGCGGAACAGGTAATGTTCAAAAATATCTTAACAGGGTTTCCGGTCCTTTGCTGGATAGAATTGATATTCATGTGGAAGTTACACCTGTACCTTTCAAAGAATTGAGCAGAGCACAAACTTCCGAAAAAAGCGCATCAGTCCGCGAAAGAGTGATAGCCGCCCGCCACATTCAGGAAGAACGGTTTGCCGAAATTCCAGGAGTGTATTCTAATGCACAGATGAATACCAAACTCTTACAGAAATATTGCAAATTAGACGAAACCGGACTCAATTTGCTTAAGAATGCTATGGAAAAACTCAGTTTGTCGGCCCGTGCTTACGATAGAATATTGAAAGTGGCAAGAACCATAGCCGATTTAGACCATACCGGTGAAATTGAAAATCATCATCTGGCTGAAGCCATACAATACAGAAGTTTGGATAGAGAAAATTGGGCGGGGTAAAAATCGGTGCTAATATTGCTGAAGAAGGAAAGGAGAGAATGATGAAGGTTAAAGGTTCAAGTATTCCCAATACTGCCAACAATTTGGGTCAAAAAATAACAGAATGGATTTTGCACAAGCATCCTTCAACTAGCTTCAATATTCAAAATACTGAGTGGTAATGACAGAGCTTATACAAATTATTTTGATGCCGCTGGAATCAGACGTTTAACGAAATTCCTGTAAGTATTATTCTTTACAGCAGTTTTTTTAGAAGAACGATTATCTAATGAATCCTTTTTCTCCCCGTTTTACTTTTTCCTGTTTTCAGCACTTTCTAAAATTACCCACATAACCCATTGAAAATAATGGGATGAATTTTGTATTTTGGTGTCCCATTGCTATATTTGCACATGTTTTTAAGAAAAAAGAAGAATTTATCAGGGAGCACTTCAATTCAAATTATTTCCAAAACCACTGGTAAATACAGAGTTTTGAAGACGGTAGGCTATGGGGATACCGAACAGGAGATTGAGAAATTAAAGTTTTTGGCAAATCAAGAAATCGAAAGGTTGTCAAATCAACCAAAATTATTTGTTAGCGAAAATGACACGATAGTTGAAAAGGTATTTTCCTGTTTAAGCAATGCAAGTGTAAAAACAGTAGGTCCGGAACTTGTATTTGGAATTATCTATGACAACATTGGTTTTGGTGTAATAAAAGAAGATCTCTTTCGACACTTAGTGATAGCTCGGCTGGCCTTTCCTTTGAGTAAATTAAAGACAATTGATTATTTGTATCGATTCCAAGGCGTGACACTTGCTATATACACAGTATACCGTTTCTTAGACAAGCTAAATAACAATCTAAAAGATCAGGTGGAGCAAATAGCATTCAGACATACTCAAAATGTTTTAAAGGGCAATATAAGTGTTGTATTCTATGATATGACTACACTTTATTTAGAAGCAAGTGATGAGGATGATTTAAGGAAAACTGGATTTAACAAAGATGGTAAACACCAGAATCCACAAATATTTTTAGGCTTGCTTGTTGGATTATGTGGCTACATGATCGGGTATGATATTTTTGAAGGGAGTATTTCCGAAGGACATCCTCTGATACCATTTATTGAGAAAATGAGCAAGAAATTTAATTTAAATAAGTCCATCGTAGTAGCTGATGCCGGGCCTTTATCAAATGATAACATAAGCGCTTTAGAAAAAGAAGGGTATCAGTACATACTTGGAGCAAGAGTAAAAAACGAAAACAAGAAAATAAAGGAACAAATCTTATCGAAACACCTTAGCGATGGACAGATGATGAGAATAAAAAAACAAGAAAACACCAGACTTATCATTACCTGTTCTGCAAACAGAGCAGCAAAGGATGCGCATAATCGTGATAGAGGATTGAACCGGTTGGAAAAGAATATCAAATCCGGTAAATTGACTAAATCAAATATCAATAACAAAGGATACAATAAGTACCTGAAAATGGAAGGAGATATTTCCATTAAAATAGATTATGACAAGTTCGATAGCGATAAAGCCTGGGATGGAATTAAGGGATATATTACTAACACAAAACTCTCGGATAAGCAGGTAATAAATAACTATAATGATCTTTGGCACATTGAAAAGGCTTTTAAAATGTCCAAAACAGATTTGCGCATACGCCCAATTTATCATCGGCTAAGACACAGAATCGAAGCACATATCTGCATTTCGTTTACAGCATATTGTATTTACAAAGAATTAGAAAGAGTATTATACAAGGAGAAATCATCATTATCTTTAAAACAAGCAGCAGAACTTACACATAATAATATGAAATCACTTACACACTACCGGAATCCAAACACAAAAAAAACAGCTCTTAAAAATGGATGACCAACAAGCCGAACTTTACCAAATAATTTGCAAAAACTTTTAGGGTGTCCCAAAGCTGAAAAACAGGAGAAAAGGCATAGGGATATCTTCCTCCTATTAACTTTCGATCGACAAGGAGTTAATCTGCCAAATTTACAAATTGCAGTAATATTATTCGTTAAGCTCCAGTAACAGCCAATGACCAGCTAATTACCACTATTGACTACCTAATGTCAAAATCTCAAATCATAATTCATAAATCCCAAATCAAAAATTCCTTACCTTTGCACGTTTTTTTATATAATATTTTGTAATGGAGCAGAAATACAAGGAATATAAGCATCTTGATTTGATTAGAATTGCCAAAGAAGTGAATGAATTCTGGCAAAAGGAAGATATTTTTAACAAAAGTATTATCAACCGTGAAGGACAGCCTTCTTTTGTTTTTTATGAAGGACCTCCTTCGGCTAATGGACAACCGGGAATTCATCACGTGATGGCTCGTGCCATAAAAGATATTTTTTGCCGTTATAAAACCTTGAAAGGACACTTTGTAGAACGTAAAGCCGGATGGGATACCCATGGCTTACCCATAGAAATTGCTGTTGAAAAAACCCTGGGTATCACCAAAGAAGATATTGGAAAAACCATCAGCGTGGAAGAATACAACCAACAGTGTCGTAAAGAAGTGATGAAATATAAAGACCAATGGGACGAGCTTACGGTTCGTATGGGCTATTGGGTAAATCTTGATGACCCTTATATCACTTTCGATAATAAATACATAGAAACCGTTTGGAATTTGTTGGCCAAGCTCTACGAAAAAGGTTTTTTATACAAAGGATATTCCATACAACCCTACTCCCCTGCCGCAGGAACCGGATTGAGTTCGCATGAATTGAACCTGCCTGGATGCTACAAAATGGTGAAGGATAATACGGTGGTTGCTCAGTTTAAGGTAGTGAAAAACGACCATAAGCTGATAGCTGACTTGTTTAAAAACCCTCACGGTGATGTTTTTGTTATGGCATGGACAACCACGCCATGGACTTTGCCTTCCAATACGGCCCTGGCTGTTGGCGGCGGTATTGAATATGTGGTGATAGAAACCTTTAATCAATATACAGCACTGCCCATTACGGTGATTCTTGCGAAAGAATTGATGGAAAAATATTTTCCTGAAAAGAATGCAGCATTAGCAATGGATGATTATAAATCAGGGGATAAAAACATTCCTTTCCGTCAGGTTGCATCATACAAAGGAAAAGAACTGGCAGGTTTGCGATATGAGCAGCTCCTCCCTTATGTTCAACCGGATGATGGCGATGCTTTCAAGGTGGTGGTGGGTGATTTTGTGACTACTGAAGACGGAACCGGTATTGTTCATATTGCACCCAGCTTTGGTGCCGACGATTTCCGAACTGCCAAACAACAGGGCGTGGGTTCTTTGACTTTGGTGGATAAACAAGGAAAGTTTGTGGATGCTATGGGCGAATTTGCCGGTCGTTATGTGAAAAGCGAATACGACGTCAATTTCAAAGCCGATACCGAAAACAATGTGGATGTTGATATCATCATCAAACTAAAAAAAGAAAACAAGGCTT
>CAYYQJ010000034.1:0-12240 GCA_964473775.1 uncultured Bacteroidales bacterium
TTGGGGTGTCAACCTTTGAAGTTGGGGCTCTAACTCTTAAAGTTGGGGTGTCAACCTTTAAAGTTGGGGCTCTAACTCTTAAAGTTGGGGCTCTAACCTTTAAAGTTGGGGCTCTAACTCTTAAAGTTGGGGCTCTAACTCTTAAAGTCGGGCTTATTTCTTTTAAAATGAGATGTTTATATTGATGGTTTGAGTGTGAAAGTTTATGTATTGTGTTGAATTAAAAAGGGTGAGGGAAAAACTCATCAGGTCTCGGGGACATTTTAAAGTGTGTTCATGTAGTGGGTTGGTGAGTTTTTTTTTATTGTTAATGATGATTGAATAAAAATTTATAGATTTGCTGAAAAATCTTGTACACTATGAAAATTCGAAAAGGTATGCCAACCGAACCAAGGCGGACGTTTGTCGTAATAAAAATAGGATATAGAGGTCATGGAGCAACATAAACGTTATGCATCATGCTACTAAGATTTTGCTAAATTAAAATAACAGAAATATGAATTTTTTTAAAGATCTTTTTACAAAAACAAAAACAAATGATTCAGAATCTACAAAACAAGAGGACGAAATTGATTTAATCATAACTGACACTAACGCACTTTTAGAAAGGGCAAAAAAGAAAATTAAAGCTAAAAATTATTTAGGTGCATTAAAAGATATAAATTCGATTATCGAAAAAGATCCGAATAATATAGATGCCTATATTGAAAGACATACAATAAAAAGTAAGTTAAAGGATGAAATTGGAGCCAAAGAAGACTTAGATTTAGTTGATAAATTGTTAAAAAAAAATGAGCGAGGGTTAAGAGCTTGTAGTAAGGGATTAGCTAAGTTTAATGAAGGTGATTATGAGAGTGCAATTAAATATTATAATGATGCTATTTCATCCAATTTAGAAATAGGACAATCATTTCACTTACGTGGATTATCTAAAGAATATATTGGAGATTATAGAGGAGCGATTATAGATTTCAATTGGGTAATTGAAAACCGTCCAGACTATGAAGAAATTTTTGAAGTGTATTATGAAAGAGGAAAAATCAAATATCATAAACTCAACAACTATGAAGGTGCTATAGTAGATTATAATAACGCTATTCAGTTAGCTCCTTCGAATGCTGATGTTTATTATAGCAGGGCTATACTTAAAAATACAATTAATGATTTTGAGGGTTCTTTGATGGACTTTAATAAAGCTATTGAATTAAAACCCTCTGATGCTGAAATATTTTTTTCCAGAAGTATTCTCAAATACAAAATGGAAGATAATTTTGGAGCAATAGAAGACATGAACAATGTTATAAAAATTGGACTTAATGACGATGCCACTACTTCAATGTTTAAAGCATATTTAATTAGAGGTGGGTTTAAGCATATAGTAAAAGATTATGCAGGAGCAATTGAGGATTTAAATAAAGCAATAGAACTTAATCCTAATGATGGGAATGCTTATTTTGAAAGAAGTGAAGCTTGGTTAGAATTAGGAAACTTTGATCTTGCAGCAGAAGATAAATTTATGGCAATTAAACTTGGTTACGAAGAAGAAGACTAATGCACTGGCAATAATAATTCCTAAACAAATATTTATGGAAAATAATAAATCTGAAAATTTAGTTCAAATTGATAATAATCTTGAGGATTATACTGAACATTTATTTAAATTAAGTGGGCTTGTAGGAAGAATTGACCTTTTTGACCCCGACCTTAAAATTTCAGAATTTAAGGAAGTTCAATTATTAAGTAACTTTAATGCTATTTTTCTTATTTCAATATTGGACACTCTAGAAATTCAAAAAGGAATATTAACAGCAAAAACAAAATGGGACAGGATTTATTTTGCAAAAAATGCATATCTGACTATTTATGAAACTGTGAATTCTTTAGACAAGATTAATAGCCTCATTAATAAAATTATCAATGAAAACTATCCACATCTAAAAGATAATTATTCTAAAATAAGAAAAGATCTGCGGACTTTTAGGTCAAATCATAGTTTTGAAAATAAAATAAAGGAAATAAGAAATAATGTTGCAGGACATATTGAACCTAATTTGAAAAAATATTTTGATATAATTGATAAATTAAATAGTGATGATGCAATAAAGTTGGGGTTTGATTTTTGTTTTATTTTGATGAATCTATTAAAATTGACTGCGGATATTGCAGAAGATTCAAATACAAAAATAGAGCAAAAGTTCATTTAATACATGGTGAAAACAATTGAAAAACGAAAATTATATTAATAAATACTATAGCCAGAAAATTTCATTAATAATCCCAAAAAAATTAAACATGAAAATAAAAATCAAATTTAAACAAAAAATAAAAATTGTAGCAACATTGTTTATTCTTTTTTTATTAATGGGCTGTGGAGCCATTAATAAAACTATGAATTCTTGGATGAATCATCATTATAGTGAATTAATTGGTTTGTGGGGTCCTCCAACTCAAGTGTATGATGATGGTAATGGTGGTAGAATTTTGGTATATATATATACAAGTACTTATACTACACCTGCAACGTCTACTACAACAACTAATAGTAATGCATACGGAAATGCAACTATATATGATAATATGATTTGGGGCAATGTTAATTCTACTACACAATCTTCGACAACATATAATCCTGCACAGACCTATGAATATACTGCATATAGAATGTTTTGGATAAACAAATCAGGTTATGTCTATAGTTGGAGATGGAAAGGACTATAATATGAATTGTAAACTTTCCCCGTTGGATGGCAGGCTCTGCGATGGTTCGGCTCAAGCTCCCGCCTTAGTCGGTTTATAAAAAAAACCTTTGATAGACAGGCTTTGCAATCGTTTGGCTTGTTTGCTTAAAAATAAATGTTTGAAAATTTGAACGTAATTTAAACAATATTCATAATTTTGCGTAAGAAAGAGGACAAGAAAAAACATGGCAATAGATATTTCGAACGGTATTAACATTGAAATTCTCGGTAGTGCGGGTAAGCGAGGAGTAATCCCTGTAAAATTGCTTATTAATATAAGTAAATCATTACAGGATCTAATTCATACTATTGCCACCTACGACTTAACAAGTTCTACCCACTTAAACAACTTTGATATTGATTTTACTGGCTTAAAAAAATGCTGTGCAGTTGCTCAATATAGCTATTCACCAGCACATACGCAAGAGAGCATCATTGAGCCTATAATACAACAACGACTGTCTGTTAGTAATAAACTGGATATTCTACTTCAAGTGACTGATAAAAGGGAATATGGTGTCATTAAGGAACTTTATCCCGATGGAATAAGAAGAAATAAGATTGTTGAATCCTTAAGTGATTTCGTAAATAGTCCGGGTAACACTCCAATTCGGTTTGTTGATTTTACAGAAGATAATAAGATTGTTCCTTTATTTAAGATGAACTCAATTAAACCGGAAATAAAAAAATCGCTCATGAGTGATATCATAATGGATATCGAAGATGAAAAACATATTCGTGGTTATGCCAGAATTGAAATGATTGAAGGTAAGAAAAAATCACAAAAAGTCTCAAAAAAATATTTTGATCCAGAAATAGCACTTGTTTATTCTCCTCATGTTATTAACTTTCATGAAAATCAATATTTTTTAAAAAAACCGCCTATTTGTACAATAGAAGACGACGATGAAAATAAAAGTATAATCATCAAATGCGACGAATTGGACATTTATGCAACTGGTATTGATGAATATTCTGCCAAACTAGATTTTGCTGAAGAGTTCAATTATATTTTTAAAAGATTTAATGAACTTCCGGATGAAAAATTATCTTTAAAGAACAAAAAAATAAAAAATTATATCAATAGTATTGTTTCAAAAACATCATTATGAGCCCACTTGATTCACGAAAAACGAAAACCGCTCTTTTGAAAAAAGGATTTGTTCAGTATAATAATGATCATAAGTTTTTTGAGTTTATCTACAATAATAAGGTTATTACAAAAACTAAAATTAGCCATAACGATAAGGATATAGAGGATTATTTAATTAATCAGATGGCTCATCAGACGAAACTTAATAAAGGTCAGTTTAAGCAACTTATCGAATGCACAATTGATAAAGAGCAATACATTTCGATTTTAAAAGAAAATGGTGAGATTGACTAATTAATTGATTTAACTTCTTTTTCGCTTATCCTACCACCAAAGTCCGTTTATCTTTAAGAAATTATATTAAGGCTTGCTTAATAAAAATACGCTATCTCTGAAATCAAATTTAGTGTAAGCAAAAACCATTTTATAAACAGGGATATTTCCAAAAGCTAATAGAAAACAAAAATTATAGACGTTCATGTAAATTATCTGGCAGTAAATATAATTGCTTAATTGCTTTGGGTTTAATAAACCAATTATCCAATAACTTAATCAACTGAATCAACCCAATCAACTCAATAACCCCAACCAACTCAATCACCCCAAAAAACCTTCCTCAAATTTTAATTAAAAATAGCCTGCTCTTCATAAAAATAAAATATTTTTGCAAAAAAAAATTACAAAGATGACTGATAACAAAGTATTAAAAATAACTGATGATGTTAGCTGGATAGGTGTGCTTGATCCGGACATACGTACTTTTGATATCGTAATGGAAACCAAATACGGAACCACTTATAACTCTTATTTTATCAATGCCGAAAAAAAAGCAGTGGTTGAAGTTTCTAAAGAAAAATTCTGGGATACCTACCTTGCAAAACTATGTTCGGTAACCCGTCCTGAAGAAATTGAATACATTATTTTAAATCATACCGAACCCGACCATAGCGGAAATGTGGTTAACCTGTTGAAATTAGCTCCCAATGCCACCATAGTTGGGTCGGGCAATGTGATTCGTTTTCTCACCGACCTCATCAACATTCCTTTCAAATATCTTGAAATGAAACATGGTGAAATACTCGACCTGGGAAATAAAAAGATTCAGTTTATTGGTGCACACAATCTGCACTGGCCTGATACTACATACACTTATCTGATTGAAGACAAAGTGCTTTTTACCTGCGATTCGTTTGGGGCACACTATTGTAATGCAGAAATGTATGACGATAAGGTGGGCAATTTTGATGAAGCTTTTAAGTATTACTTCGACATGATTCTGAAGCCTTATGCCCGATTTATGATTAAAGCCATTGAGAAAATACGTCCTTTGGAAATCAATGCCATCTGTACCGGACACGGGCCTTTGCTTACGCATGATTGGAAAAAATACGTAAACCTTTCGGAAGAATATGCGCTGGAAGCCATGAAGCTTCCCCAAAAAAACCGCATCTTTATTGCCTATGTTTCGGCTTATGGCAAAACCAAAATGCTTGCCGAAGCCATTGCGGAAGGGGTGAAACAAAATGCGGATATAGAAGTTGATATCTGTGATATTGAAGAATTCACATTCAGTCAACTGGAAGAAAAAATATCTCTGGCAGCCGCCCTTATAGTCGGAAGCCCCACCATAAATAAGAACACACTCATGCCTGTTTATACCTTATTTGCTGCCGTAAATCCTTTACGCGATAAAGGCAAACTGGCAGGCGCTTTTGGCTCGTACGGATGGAGTGGCGAATGTGTAAAAATACTGGAGCCAAACATTCTTAGTTTGAGTTTGGAACTCTTCCCCGGTAGTATGTTTGTGAAATTTACGCCCAATGACGACGACCTAAACAAATGCAGAGACTATGGAAATGCCTTTGTGAAAAGAATGAAGGAAAAACAGAATAATGAATAATTAATAATTAATAATGACTGCGTAGACCTTATACCATATACTATTTACCATAGACCAAATACCAATAACTTAATCAACCTAATCAACTCAATAACTCAATAATAAAAAACCATGAATACAGAAATCCAAAATCTCGAACCAAAGCCGGTTTGGGGATATTTTAATGAAATCCTTCAGATTCCGCGTCCATCAGGAAAAGAAGAACAAATCATCGCCTACCTCAAAGCCTTTGGCAAAAAACTCAATCTAGAAACGCTGGTTGACGAAGTGGGGAATGTGCTCATACGCAAACCTGCTACTCCCGGAAAAGAAAATGCACCTTCGCTGGTGTTGCAAAGCCATGTGGATATGGTTTGCGAAAAAAACGCTTCCACAGTTCATGATTTCGAAAAAGATGCCATCAAAGCCGTTATCGAAAATGGTTGGCTCGTTGCTAAAGAAACCACTTTGGGTGCCGACAATGGCATTGGGGTGGCTATTCAGATGGCAGTGCTTTCGGCTACCGATTTGGTTCATGGACCTATTGAATGTCTGTTTACAGTGGACGAAGAAACCGGACTGAAAGGTGCTTTTTCTTTGAAACCCGATTTTGTTAAGAGCAGAAAACTCATCAACCTCGATTCGGAAGAAGACGGCGAATTCACCATTGGTTGTGCCGGCGGTGGCGACACTGTGGCCCGTTTTAATTTTCGAAAAGATAAAACACCCAATGATTATGATGCTTGTTTGATTACCGTAAGCGATTTGCAGGGTGGCCATTCGGGCGAAGACATCAATAAAGGCAGAGGCAATGCAGTGAAACTTTTGACCCGCATCCTTTGGAATGTTAGCAACAAATTTGATGTTCGTATTTCGTATGTCAGGGCAGGCAACCTCCGTAATGCCATTGCACGCGAAGGCAAATGTTTTTGTGTGGTTCCAACCGAAAACTTAACCGAATTCGCAATGTATTTCAACCAATTGGCAACAGATATCAAGGCCGAATATCAAACCAACGAGCCCGACCTCAGCATTACCTGCACCGCAGTGGATATGCCTGCCACTTTGATTGATAACGATACTCAGAAATTATTGCTCAACACATTATATGCCTGTCCTCATGGAGTAATCACCATGTCGCCCGATATTCCCGGGCTGGTGCAAACCTCCACCAATCTGGCTTCTATAAAAATGAAAGGCGATGATACCGACGACGACCAGGAAATTGCCCAACTGAAAGATAACGAAATAAAAATTGCCACTTCGCAGCGCTCAGCTATAGAATCGGCCAAGCAGGATATGGTAGATATGGTGGATTGTGCTTTTGCGCATAAAGGCATAGTAGTATCCCATGCATCGGGCTACCCGGGCTGGAAACCTGATATCAATTCAAGTATTTTAGCCGTTTCGAAAAGCTGTTTCGAAAAAATTTATGGACATCAACCCATCATAAAAGCCATACATGCCGGACTGGAATGCGGTTTGATTGGCGAAAAATATCCGGGCATAGATATGATTTCCTTTGGTCCTACCCTCATGGGAGTTCATGCACCTGGCGAAAAAATAGAAATCCATACGGTTCAGAAATGCTGGGATTTGCTTAAAGAAGTAATGAAAAGTTTGTAGAGGAGAGTGCCTAAAGTACTTAAAGTACTTAAAGTTAAGGAGGGCAGATTTAATCTAAAGTCCTGACTAAATATTTGTGCGCGGGCTTACACAAAATGTAAGCCCGCGTACATTTTGTGTAGGCTTACTTTGTGTTTTTTTAATAGATGTAAGCATGTTCTTATACTAATCTTGCCAGGAAATTTTAGTTCGTACACTTTTTAGCCACTATCATACACAAGCATCAAATTCGAGAAAATAATTATGATTTCAGAATAGATAAAAAACAAATACAAGCCTATTAGTCAAATAAATTTCTAAAAATAATTTTGGCGTTTAATGAGATGTTCTGGGATAATTATTAATTTTGGAAAAAAAATATGGAATTACAATATGCAGGTAAAATCAATTGGCTTATAGAAGTTTTATTATGATAATAAGGGAAATATTTCTAGAGGTTGGTAATTATTATCATAAAAATAGCATAACCATATAAGTTTTTAACTAACAAAACTATATCAAAAGTAAAAACAATGAAAAATGTAATTTTATTTGTTGCCTTTTTAATTTCTATCACTATTAGTTATTCCCAGACAGTTGAGGATTTATTTAGGCAAGGCCAAACTAAAGACAGAATCGAAGATTATAATTCTGCAATTAACATTTATACACAAATTATTAAAATTGACCCTAAGTCTTCAAAAGCTTTTTATTGTAGAGGAAATGACAAAGCTTTTCTTAAAGATTTTGAAGGAGCTATAAAAGATTACAATATAGCCATTAAATTAAGTCCGAATTATGCTTATGCATATTTAAATCGGGGTTCATCAAAATATAAACTTCTCGACTATAAAGGGGCATTAATTGATTATAATAAGGCAATTGAACTTTATCCAAACTATCAATTTGCTTATATTGGTAGAGGCACAGCAAAAAATAGCATGAACGATTTTATTGGGGCTATTTCTGATTATACTAAAGCCATAAAAATTGATCCTAAAGATGCCGTAGCGTATGATAATAGAGCACGAACTAAAACTCTCATTAAGGATTATAAGGGGGCAATTTCCGATTTTACAATTGCAATATCAATCGACTCAACAAATTCAGAAAAATATCACAATAGAGGAGTTGCAAAGTACTATACTGATGATTTTATTAGCGCAATTTCTGACTTTTCGAAAGCAATTACAATTAACCCGTTAGAGTCAGAATCATACATATCAAGAGGACATTGCAAAATTGGACTAAAAGATTATGATGAAGCACTTAAAGACTTCAATAAGGCTATTGAAATTAATCCAAAGGATACTGCCGCAATGAAAGGAATTGTAATAATTAGAAGAAATTTAAAAGATTTTATTGCAGCAATTTCTGAAATTGATAAAATCATAAACCAATATCCGAAATATTCGTCTGCATATAATGAAAGAGGAACATATAAAAATAAGCTAAAAGACTATAATGGTGCAATAAATGATTTCACAACAGCAATAAAACTCGATTCTAAATATTCTGAAGCGTATAATAACAGAGGTAATATAAAAGACAAATTAAAGGATTATAAAGGAGCAATTAAAGATTTTACAAAAGCAATTGAACTTAGCCCAAAGAATTCATCTGCTTATGGTAACAGAGGAGTTACAATGTATAATATTAATGATTACAAAAGTGCAATTACTGATATAAACAAAGCAATTGATATTGACTCAAATAATACAAATTATTACAACTCCAGAGGGAATGTAAAAGATAAAATAAAAGATTATAATGGAGCAATAGAGGATTTTAAAATAGCAATTAAGAAAGACTCCAATAATTTTATGGCTTACAATAACAGGGGAAACACAAAACATAACTTAAAAAATTATGAAGGTGCGATTAATGATTTTAATAAAGCCATTGAACTCGATTCATTGTGTGCTGAGGCATTTTTAGGTAGAGGAAAAACAAAAATTATATTGGGCCAGATTGAAAGTGGTTGTTTAGATTTAATTAATGCAGAAACACTTGGTTGTATTGAAGCTATTCAAATTAAACTTGAAAATTGCAAATAATTTAGAATTAAGACGTTTTACTTCAATCTTAAATAGGTTCAAGTTAAATTGAGATTCGAAATTCAATATTGACTCCTTCAACACTATTAATATATGCGATAACTATTTTCTTCCTGAAACACAATCACAATAATTTGAAATCTTAACCATTAAAAATAATAATCACCTATGAACACAAAAGAAAAAACCCACGCCCCTCTTCAATTAATTAAAACCGTAAGCATGCTTTTCGTTATGATGATGCTTGTAATATCATCCGTTCAGGCTCAAAGTCTAAAGCTCAAAGCCAAAAACGTGCTTAAATATTCCTTTCTCGATTACGATAAAACCTACGATGCTTTGTTTACCATAAGCTCGGTAGAACCGTTTTCGTTTAAATGGGATATAAAAAAAGACGCAAAAGATGTGGATACAGGCACATTGGTTATGACAGCTCAGGCCAACCAATATGCCATCAACATGCTGGTTGATTTCAACAATTTTTATGGCCCAATGGAATTGTATGATATGTTTCCACGGTTTTTGTTGAGCAAAAAAGTATTTGAAGAAGTGGTTGGTCAATACAATTCGCATGTTCGCATGGGCACCAATACTGATGTGGGCAAATTAACCATAGAAGCAAAAGAAAAACTGCCTGTAACCATTGATGGCAAAACCATTACCCTTGATATTTTGAAAATGAATTACGAAAGCGAATTTAGTCACGAATTGTGGTATGTGAACAATGATGCCAATTTGCCTCTGATTCTTAAAATAGTGGATAATTGGGGCAGCGACAAAAAAGTGATTATGAATTTAGTGGAGATTAATTAATGCCAATACTCAGAAAATAATAGGTTGCTTGTTCTAAGAATTTGCAATCAAAGTGTTTCTTCGTCAGAAAGGAAGTTGATAAAAGAAAGAATCATGTACCCAATGTGGTACTATAAAAAAACAAAACTATGAAAAAAACCATTTTAATTGCAGCCATTTTAATCAGTTCGTTAACCTTCAAAATCCATGCTCAATGCGGTGGCGGCAGTGTGAGCACTACTGTGCCCAGTAGCATTGGCATTGTGATTTATTCCAATGAAATTGAAACCGTTTGGAATGCATTGCGTTTTGCCAATTATTCTAAAACTCAGGGCGACACCGTTCATATTTTTCTGCTCGGAAAAGGTGTGGAGCTGGATAATCTGGTGAAAACCGAAACCAATATTAAAGAACAAGTGAACGAATTTACCCAATCGGGTGGAGAAATTCTGGGTTGCGGCACCTGCCTGCAAAGCCGAAACAACAATGCGCCTCAGGTTTGCAAATTCTCTTCAATGTCCGACCTCTACAATCTTGTTCGCAAAAATAAGATTGTGATTACGTTTTGATCTATTCGCTGCTATGCTGGTTTTATATTCCTTGCAATTCTTGCATATCAGGAATTAAAAAAATGATAGTCGTTACTAATTTGCTTTGTAAATTTGTAAAAAACTCACATTATGCTAACCAAAGAGAAAATTCATCATACCATTGATACCATGCCGGATAATTTAACTATTGACCAGGTAATAGACGAGTTGATTCTGTTGGATAAAATAAAGCAAGGTATTAAGGATGTTGAAGATGGAAAAACTTATTCTACTGAAGAAGTAAAAGAAAAGCTGACAAAATGGTTTAGGGAGTTTTGATGCAACAAGTTTCTATCAAATAGATTTACCTTTGCCAACATCCCCCATTAGCATAAATAATCCTTAAAAATCCTTCCGGAAAATAATAAAAGTAATTTTCTTTGCGTTATAGGAATCAAAACCAAACACCATCATCATGGAAATTGAAAAAACTAATGGCTATGGAATCGCAATAAGCGATTTGGAAGGCAATTGGGATGAGGCATTTAAAGCAAAGCTCAAAAAAACTTCTCAAAAAATCATTTTTAATCATTTATCCTTCTTCGAAAAAATAAAACTGATTTCCCTCTTCAGCAAAGAAAGAAAAAAAACTACTCAACTCGAACTTTCCGACTTAAGGCAGAAAGGCATGACCAATGATTTATTTATTAAACAACAGCTAGAGTATATTGCTATGTTTTCGGCACTTGCAAAGCTATGTGGTTTAGAAAAAGCCAAACAAATCATATTTGAGGTGATGGAAAAAACCTCTGTGGAAGCATTTTCAAAATCAAGTCCCGAACATGATGCTATTATTAATTATGGTAATAGCTTTGAGTTTTTCAGGAAATACATGCAGCCACTTCCTCTTGCCTGCAGCAAAGCCGGATGTCTTGACATGAAGCTAACCGAAAACACTGAAAACAGTTTTCAGTTCGAGATTTATTGGTGCGTATGGCTGGAGTTAGCCAAACGAATGAATATTCCGGAGGCATGTATCCCAAATTGCTATGCCGACGACCATGCCTATCCAGATTATTTCAAACAATACGGAATACAATACAGCCGCAAAGGCACTCTAGCTACAGGTCATCAGTGTTGCGACATGCGGTTCGAGAAGATTTAATATTTCCACAATTTTTAATAAAGCATCATTAACCCCATTCATAAAATTTATAAAACATGCAAACAATATTAGGTTCAGGCGGCGGAATTGGAATTCCCTTAGCCAAAGAATTAAGGAATTATACCAATGAAATCCGACTGGTAAGCCGAAATCCCAAAAAGGTGAATGAAACGGATGAACTCTTCCCTTTAGATGTAAATGATCTAAGTCAGATTGATAAAGCCATTGCCGGCAGCGAAGTGGTTTATTTGGTGATTGGTTTTGAATATAAGCTCAGTGTATGGCAAAAAACCTGGCCCCCATTTCTGGAAACGGTTATCAATTCATGCAAAAAACATCAGGCCAAACTTGTGTTTTTCGACAATGTATATATGTATGCCA
>CAYYQJ010000035.1:0-12211 GCA_964473775.1 uncultured Bacteroidales bacterium
TACACGGCTCTGAACACTCTTTCCCTACACGACGCTCTTCCGATCTGGCGCGTTGTGGAATGGTTTGAGAAATAAAAACCAAGTAATCAAAGTTTTAGAAATTGAGAGGAAATGAATAAAGGAGGGTTTTTAGCAAAAAAATGGTATCAGTTGTAGTCATTTATTTTCGTTAGTACTTATTCATTTTCATTCGTTGAAATTGGATGTTTCATGCTGAATTCGACCTTGAAAAAATAAAAAAAATAAAAAAAAACGTTTTCAGAAATAAATAATTTTATAATTTAGTACCCTGATTTTTGCTAATGAAAAAATTAGGGTTCATACTAATATCGATATTGCTGCCTTTCTTATCTATGGGGCAGGTTTCTGATGATTTTTCGGACGGGGATTTTACGGCCAATCCTGTATGGAAGGGCGATAGCAGTTTGTTCAAAATATCAACGTATTCAAATAGTGGTTGGAGTGTTCAACCTCGCTTACAACTCAATGGAACGGCTTCCGACACTTCGGTTTTATACATAGCTTCCAATATGGTAAATCTCAACAACAAAGAATGGGATATTTGGGTAAGACTGGCTTTAAATACTTCGAAATCCAACAACTGCAGGGTATATCTTGTTTCCGATTCGCCTGATTTAAAATCTGCTCTTCATGGCTATTTTGTGATGTTTGGCGACGATGCCAACGACCAATTGGATAGCATTTCGCTTTGGAAACAAAACGGAAACAGCGTTCAGAAACTCATTGCAGGACATCATACATTTACAGGTGCTTCGGGTAATTATCATATTAAAGTTACCCGCGATAATACCGGAAACTGGTTGCTATCAGCCGATGCAACAGGCGGCAATAATTTTACATTGGAAGGCACGGCTATCGACAATTCAATGAATACTTCGGCCTATATGGGTGTGTTTTGCAAATACACTTCTACCAACAAAACCAATTTCTATTTCGACGACATTTATGCCGGTTCTCAGATTGTAGATACCGTGCCTCCACAGGTCGCTTCTGTTCATACCATCACTGCCAATCAGCTTGATGTGATGTTTAATGAAAACATGAATTCAACCACTGCACAAAATATCGCAAACTACTTTGTTGCGGGTATAGGAAACCCTTCCTCTGCAACTGTTGATGCCGTGAACGGTGCACTGTTGCATCTTACTGTTGCAACATCATTTACAGCTGGCACTACTTATTCCATACATATTTCGGGAGCTACAGATGCTTCAGGAAACATGATGACCCCGGTAGATTTGCCATTTGCCTTTTATAAAATAAAGCCTTACGATATAGTGATAAACGAAATCATGGCCGATCCCACGCCTGTGGTAGCTTTGCCTGCTTATGAATACCTCGAACTTTTTAATACCACCCACATCCCCATTAGTTTATCAGGGTATAAAATCGCTTTTGGTAATAGCATTAAACCTTTACCCGATGTTGCCATTCAGCCTCTTGGATATTTGATACTTGCCCCAATGGGTAGTTCATCTTTATTCAGTCAGTATGGCGCTGTTGCCGAAATTTCAGGATTTTCGCTTACAAACACAGGCCAGATTATTGCTTTGCTCGATTCCTCTCAACGCATCATTTCCTTTGTTAATTACTCGGACAAATGGTATAGAAATACTGTAAAAGACGATGGGGGATGGGCTTTGGAAAGAATAGATGCCAGCAATGCCTGTGGCGAAATAAATAACTGGAAGGTGAGCATTGATGCAAGTGGTGGAACTCCCGGCAGAGCCAATTCTGTAGCAGGAAATAATCCTGATGTTTCTCCTCCTGTTTTAATCAGGGCTTCGGCAAACCGATACGATTTGAATACCGTTAAAATCTATTTTAATGAAACCCTCGACAGCATTAAAATGAAGGCTGCTACCAATTATCATGTGGATAATGGTCTGGGAAACCCTTATTTGGTAAAACTTTCCTATCCTGATAACAGTATGGTAACCTTAAGTTTTTCGGCAGCCCTGCAAGCAAAAACCATTTATACGCTTAATATTACTGACAGCATTTTAGATTGTGCAGGAAACAAACTTCCTGCTTTTTCAAGTGCAAGATTGGCCATCCCTGAATTGCCCGACTCGGGTGATTTGGTGATTAACGAAGTGCTTTCCAATCCCAAAGATGATGGAGTTGATTTTGTAGAGATATACAATCGTTCGGAAAAGATTCTTGATTATAAGGATTTGATGCTAGGTTCTGAAAATGATTTTTATATTATTGCAGATAATAATTTTCTGAGCTTTCCGGGGGATTATACCCTTTTATCAAGCGATGCAGATATGGTAAAAAGCCAGTATTATACTTCTAATCCTTATGGTTTTATAACTATGGAATCTTTTCCTGGCCTGTTGAACGATGAAGGGAGTGTGATATTGAAAACCAATTCGGATACCATCGTTGATTTTATGGTTTATACTGCCGATATGCACTTCCCTTTATTAGCAACAACTGATGGAGTTTCGCTTGAGCGCATTGATTACAACCGCCCGGCTTCGGATATCACCAACTGGCATTCGGCTGCCGAAACGGTAGGTTATGCTACGCCTGCTTATAAAAACTCTCAGTTTATGAAAGGAGAAGCAGAAGATGGTATGCTTACGCTGAGTCCCGAAATATTTTCACCCGATCAGGATGGATATAATGATGTGCTTAACATCATCTGCAAAACAGATGGGCCTGGGAAAGTAGTGAATATTGTAATCTACGATTCAAAAGGACGGCTTGTGAAAACTTTGGTTAAAAGCTCTTACATTTCGGGCGAAAACACCTATACATGGGATGGCACCAAAGACAACAACCAAAAGGCTAACATCGGAATTTATATTGTTTATGCAGAACTTTTTGATGCTGCCGGCAAGGTGAAACACTATAAAAAAACCGCCGTTTTAGCCACTAAATTTTAAACTAACTTTTGACCTGCTTGTTATCTTTCTGCAGAGGCAAGAGTAACTATACTGATTTTTACTCCATCAATTTTCAGTAATTGGGTAGCACAAGCATCGCAGGTGGCTCCGGTGGTAAACACATCATCCACCAGCAAAATGTGTTTGTATTTCAGGCGCTGCAAATCGCTCACAGCAAAAACTTCTTTCACATTGAGCCATCGGTTGAAACGATTTTTCCTGGTCTGACTTTCAGAAACATGTTTTTTTATCAGGGTGGTGATATCCATGGGAATTTTCATCACTTCCGAAAGGCCCTTAGCTATCATTTCGCTTTGATTGTAGCCACGCTTTCTTTTCTTTTTAGGATGAAGTGGCACGGGAACAATCACATCAATTTTTTGATAGAAAGGAGAAGCGAGTAATTCTTTTCCGTAAATTTTCCCGAGATGGGTGCCAACTTCATGTTTGCCTTTATACTTTAATTGATGCAACAGATGCTGCACCTTGGTTCCTTTATGAAAATGATAGAAGGCCGAAACATGTTCAATAGCAACCCTGCCCCATAAGGTTTCTGTCAGGGGATTTTCGGCTTGCAGGTGATAATTGGTTTTGGGAAGCTGATATTCGCAAAGCGTACACAAAATCTCTTCATGAGCAAGCAAAGAATTGCCACAGGCACAACAAATGCGCGGAAAAAAGAGTTCAATGAAGCTTTTGAAGTAGGACATAACTTTTACGATAATTATGCAATACAATTTTAATCCCTACAAAATTAATAAGAAAATGGAAACCTTTTTTAAATTTTAATAAAAATTAAAATAAAAAAACACCGTATTGTTTTTACTAATACGGTGTTTTTTTTTAAATCGTCTATTTTCAGTTCACATGCTTCAGCGCTTCATCCGTAGCCTGTATCATAGGCTCTATTGCTATGCCTTTTCCTACCGCATGTTGCATCCAAACATCAGGGGTAGTCCTTCCGTAGGTATAAATCCTCATAATCTCATCCGCAAAACTCTTCCCCTTAATCTGTCCCTCTATCTGAAACTGTATCAACTGTCCCAAAGGATAAGCCGATAAATACAAAGGGCTGTCGATCATGTGAGAATATATCGCCAAAATAGGACTATCCTTCTCACCAAACACATCAGCATAATACTTATTCCAAACCTCTTTCGCATTCATAATAACAGCTTCTTTCAATTCTTTTTTAGTAGCTTTTGGATGCGCATAAAGCCATTTCCATGTATTCATATCCACCAACGAAACCCCCATAATCTCATAACACGACCAGAAATTATCCAAGGTTTGATAATACTCTTTGTTCGCATCCTCGTTCTTTATCCCAAGTAAATCCAAATCGCGTTTCTGAAATATAAAAGCCAAAGCTTCAGTAAAAGCAGTATTTGGCACACCATTCAGCGAATAATTATCTACATCATACATCGACAATGTTTGCTCCACATTATGCCCGAACTCGTGGCAGGCGATATTATAACCCTTATAATTCCATCCTTCCTTTGCAAAACGCGAGCGTAAATACGAAACATCGCCCTTCATTTGTGTTCCCCAGGCATGGCCAGACCCTCTGGCGGCATCCACCTGTACTTTCGAACAGATATACCCTGCTTTCTCTTTTGTAAACTGTAGTTTCTCCAGAATATTAGGTAAGTCACTCTGAAAATCGGCCACACTCTTATATTTATCTCTAACCTTTGCTGTCAGCTCATCTTCATTGATATTGCTACGTGGTTTAAAACCATCATACCATATATCAAAAGGCTGCAATTTTCTGTTCAGTTTCTTGCCTATCAGGCTAGCCACTTGTTTCACTTCAGGCGAAGTAATAAATTGTATAAACAATTTTTCAACCTCAGCCTGTGGAATTTCATATTCCTGCTCAAACTTACGTTGAATATAGGTAGGATATTGAGGATTATATTTATCTATGCTTTGCAGAGAGTTAAAAATACCCAACATATTGGCATAACGTGTATCAGGTTCAGGAGTATTACTTACTTCCTTGTTATTGCGTGTAACCTTATTGGTAAACGGATTCCATTGCACATTAGCATTGTTGATAACACTATCGGGTATTTCCTGCGAAATAATCCTGAGCATAATCTGATAAATGGTTTTTTGTTTATTAAGCCCGTCAGCACCATTATAATCGGCTTTCAGCTCATCGCGAAGTCCCCAATGACTGATTAGTTTCATTTTTTTGTCGAAGAGCAACTGATTTTTTTCGCTCATTACATTGCCCATATAAATATTGTATTCAGAAATGTACATATCAGCAGCCACAGTAGCATCCGAAAACTTTTGCAATACATCAGCCGGAACTCTTGAAGTGTACATATCGCCCAAACGGGCATAAGCCCATTGTTTTCTGTCCCATTTTGGTCCCATTGCTATTTTTTCTTTCAAAGAATAAAATGGAAAATTTAAAATAGTAACAAAGGCAATTTTATTAGTAAAGAAATCATCATTCAGATGCGCATAAGGGTCATAAGCGCCAAACATATCATCGGCAGGAATCATCTCACCTTCTTCCACATGCATGGGTCGTTTTAGCCCAATGCTTATACGGTTGAAATTTCCAAACAGAATTTCAAAGTTAGTTTGCAAACGATTGAAAAGCAAGTCCAATTTTTTTTGGTCACCGGCATATTGCTGCAAGCAAAATTCTTTAAACTCCTTGTCTTTTCCGTCAGGTTTAGTCCATAGCGCGGCGGCCTGATTCACTCCAAGCGAAATACGGGCTTTTTCTTTTTCACCGTATAGTTTCACCAACTGAGTGATGGTAGAATCAATAGTAGATTCTTTTACAGAGCTCATAGATTTTTTAATTTTAATGGTTTGATGGCAACCAAAAATGGTAATAATTGCCAAAGGGATTAATAATAATGCAAGAAATCTTTTCATAGTGATTATTTTTTAAAAAGGATTTAAAATGGTAAACTAAAATCAAAAGTAATAAAATTCGTAATTGCACACCACATTTTATAAATATTAATATCCGTTGTTTGCATAAAAAAAAATTTTGAAGTTGGAAATCCAACCTAATTGGCAAATGGCTACAATATATTCATCGGAAGCTATAACTTATTTTACGAACGGCATAATAAGTTATACAAATAGTATAAGAGCTTTTACGTTTAGTATAATAAGTTTTACGGATGGGATAAGAACTTTTACGGATGGTATAAGCGCTTTTACGGACGGTATAATAAGTTTTACGGACGGTATAAGAGCTTTTACGAATGATACAAGCGCTTTTATTGTAATTAATAATGGGGTTTCGTGAACGCATCTCTGAGATTTCAAATATGGCATTAAACAAAAAAAACCGCCCTAAGCGATTCATTATGTGTATTATTAGAAAATTAAGATAAGGAGTTATCCCCGATAACGCCCAAAAGGCCGAAATTATCAGATTTTTATTTCGTCGCCGTTGCTATTGAAAAAATGATATTCCAGAAAATGGTATTTGTTTGATTCGGCTAATGTGATTTTCTGTTTAAATTTGAATCGCCATTTTGTTTGGATAGAAATTAAGCCTTTGGTTAAGAAGGCATATAAAAACGGATGCATTGTAATGCTGATTTTCGATTCGTTTTGTTCTTTTAAAAGATAATTTATTTGATGTTCGATATCTTCAATAATAGAAATACTGGCTCTGATTTCGCCGGTTCCCTCGCATGAAGGACATTTCTCCAGAATCTGTATGTTTGTTTCTGGTCTTACTCTTTGTCTTGTGATTTGAACGACACCAAATTTATTTGGAGGAAGAATGGTATGCTTGGCATTATCCGGTTTCATTTCTTCACTCAGTTTGTCGAAAAGCATTCTGCGGTTTGCCGGCAAATGCAAATCAATAAAGTCAATAGAAATGATACCACCCATATCGCGCAAACGAAGCTGACGGGCAATTTCTGCAGCAGCTTCCATGTTCACTTCCATGGCATTAGTTTCCTGATTGTTTTCGGCATTACTCTTGTGACCGCTGTTTACGTCAATTACGTGCATAGCCTCAGTATGTTCAATAATCAGGTAAGCACCGTTTTTGAAGTTCACTTTTTTTCCAAAAGCATTTCTGATTTGTTTATCAATACCAAAGTATTCAAAAATGGGTTCTTTTGCTTTATAGAATTTTATGATATCAACTTTATCAGGAGCAATCGTTTTAATAAAAGATTTAAGTTCTTCATAAATAGCAGCATCATTTACATGAATACTGTTGAAGGTTTCGTTGAGCAAATCTCTTAAAATAACGGAGGTTCTGTCAATCTCGCTAAGTATCTTTTTAGGTGCTTTTGCTCCATGTAATTTTTCAACCAGTGAATCCCATTTCTGTGTAAGATCGTCTAGATCGGCGATCAACTCGGCCACTTTTTTATTTTCAGCAACCGTACGAATGATAATACCGAAGTTCTTAGGCTTGATGCTCATCACCAAACGTTTCAAACGATTCCGGTCTTCATTGTTTTTAATTTTCTGAGAAACAGAAATTCTGTCAGAAAAAGGAACTAACACAAGAAAACGTCCTGCAATAGCAATCTCTGAAGTTATACGTGGACCTTTTGTAGAAATGGGTTCTTTAGCAATTTGCACAGGGATTTCAAGATTTGTATTTAAAATACTGGCAATTTTGCCTGATTTTTCAATACTGGCATCCTGTACATACGAATCACTGGTTAATGAAATAGCTTTTCCATTAACAGCGCTTTTTGTATGTTTAATTAAAGATGTGATTTGAGATCCTAAATCAAGATAATGTAAAAATGCATCTTTTTCATAGCCTACATCTACAAAAGCAGCATTTAACCCAGGAACAATTTTTTTAATTTTTCCTAGATAAATGTCACCTACGGAAAAAGAATTATTATTTTTTTCTTTGTGTAGTTCAACAAGTTTTTTGTTCTCAAGAAGGGCAATTACAACTTCAGAAGGGCCAGAATCTATGATTAGCTCCCTATTCACGGGTATCAATTAAAATTAGAAAGTATAAAATGAAAAAATAATTAAGTGGTAACACTTAAAAAAAATAGCTGCCTTAAAAATATTACAGAAGTAATAATCTTAAGGCAGTTAATAACAGCTAATGATTATTTTTTCTTATGCCTGTTTTTTCTCAAGCGTTTTTTACGCTTGTGAGTTGACATTTTGTGTCTTTTTCTCTTTTTACCGCTTGGCATAATAATAATAATTTACTTAATTTTTACGCTCTTTTTAACATCACTTGTGAAAACCTTAGCTGGTTTAAATGAAGGAATGTAATGAGCTGGGATAACAATAGTGGTGTTCTTTGAAATATTTCTTCCGGTTTTTTGTGCGCGTTTTTTAACGATAAAACTGCCAAAGCCTCTGAGATATACATTATCACCTTTTTCCATAGCGCCTTTAACGGCTTCCATGAATGCTTCAACTGTTGCCTGAACTGCAACTTTTTCAACTCCTGTTTTAATAGCAATTTCTGCTACGATTTCTGCTTTTGTCATAACAAATTATTTTTTTTTGTTTATTATTCTGATTAGTACCTATTTATTAATAATTAAATTTAATTTGGGGTGCAAATATAGTATTATTTTTTTAAACGGCTAAAAAAAATTATTTTTTTCAGTTAATTATATAATTTTGCCGGACTTACAATTTATATGAAATTTTCGCAATTACTTATTTCATGGTACAATAATAATGGTAGAGATTTGCCCTGGCGGCGCACTAATGATTTGTACCACATTTGGGTGTCTGAAATTATACTTCAACAAACCAGAGTAAATCAAGGGATGCAATATTATCATCGGTTTTTAGAACGTTTTCCTGATATCAAATCTTTGGCTTTAGCTGATGAAACCGAAGTTTTAAAAATTTGGCAGGGATTAGGATATTATTCGCGTGCAAGAAATATGCACACTGCCGCAAAACAAGTAATTAATGATTATGATGGAGTTTTTCCATCAGATTATAATACATTGATAAAAATAAAAGGAATTGGAAGTTATACGGCTGCAGCACTATTGTCGATTGGATATAATTTACCTTATCCTGTAATCGATGGCAATGTGAAACGGATAATGAGCAGGTTTTTTGCAATAGAAATTCCAATCAATACAGCTAAAGCTGAAAATTTAATTGTTGAAAAAATAAAAATGGTTTTTGATTACAAAAATCCCGCACTTTTTAATCAGGCTATTATGGATTTTGGCGCCCTGCATTGTAAGCCCGGACAACCGGATTGTGCTACCTGCATATTTAACAAAAATTGTATTGCTTTTAATACCGGTCAAGTATTACATTTTCCAAAAACTCAAAAAAAACAGAAGTTAACTAAAAGACACTTCTATTATATTGTAGCAACTCACTATCATTTGAATCAAAGATGTACTTTTTTAGTAAAACGAAATGGAAAGGATATTTGGAAAAATCTATTTGAATTTCCTTTGATTGAAATGAAAGAGTTGATTGACGTTGAAAAACTACTTGCTTCGGATGCTTTTAAAAATCTATTTCCAGCTAGTGTGATGATTTGTAAATTCGGTTGCCAAATTAATCTGATTATGTAGTTGTTTTATAAGCATTTCAGTGCAAATATAAAGTATACTTATAGAGTAATCATCACACTAGCAATTACACCTTTGTTTCAAAATCTGAAATCTTGACTCATAAACTAACACATCAGAAAATTATCGCCCAATTTATTCAAATTGATTTTGGAGAAAATGAGTTTGAAATAGATTTGCCTAAAATTAATGTTGCAGATTTAGACTCGTTTCCGATATCTAAATTAACAGAAAAGTATCTTTGTTCGGTTAACTATTTTCGATAATAAAAAAATTGGAAGAGTTCTTTATAGTAAAAAACTCGGTTTCTAGGTAGATAGTAACTGAAAAATAGCTAGACCTTTTTTTAAATTTGTTACAGGTACTTTTAAAGTAGCTACACCTTTTTTTTAATTCGGTGAAGGTACTTTTAAAAAAGTTCAACCTTTGTTCAAAAAAGTTTTAGCCGTTTAATTAATAGGTATGGTAAATTATGTGATGCATATTGTCAATGTAATAATGGTTTATTGTTTATATTTGAGGCAAATTCGAAAAGACGTAAATAATATTTAGGCCACAGACCTGCCTTCAGAATAGCTGAATTTGCAGATTGAAAACAAATACCTGGAAATTATAATAAAATTTAACACAGATTAGCTTGTCGCCTAAACTGCAAATTACTTACTGATAAAAGATTTATTTAGAAAAGGATATTTTAATCTATTCTGAATCTACTCCTATTATTTATAGAAATAGGTTAAATTATTTGTTCGGCTGTTTGGTTTGAGTCATTTTTCATATTTTTCTATGTTTTTATTGTGGGTTCGTGGGTTCAAGTTTTTTTTATAAAAATAAAAGAAACACTTCAAAAAAACGGAATTAAAAATTTAGCTTAATCGGTTTAAGATTTGTGATAAACGAACAATGTGAAAGAAAGTTTTTATTTTTTTTTTTATTGTGATTAAAAAAAAATCATAATTTAGCTACGATTTTAAGAAAATAGTCGATAGTTTTTTTTTGACACTTTCAAAGTATGTAGGATAATTAGGACATTTTAAAATGATTATTGTTGATCGTTTTATTTGTTTTTTTTTTATTGAAAACTAAAAAATTGCATAGACTTAAAAATATAAAAATTGTTAAAAAAAAATTTAATTTTGTTTCGATTTAAAAAAAATTGTAATTTAGCCGCGATTATTAAAGTTAATTGGTGAATTCCGTAATTTCTTAATTGAAATTTCGAACATGAACTATTGAGAATAAATATAAATATAAATAAAATAAATGTACTTATTAATTTCTGTTAAACCTTAAACCAAAATGTTATGAAAAAAGTGAAACGTTTACTATTTTTGTTAGTCGGGGTACTAACGATGCTGCTAGCATCGCTTATTACGACGCCGACAAGGGCTCAAAACCCTACCTATGTAAGTCAAATTCGAAATATTACGCAGGTTTCCTGCAATGTTTTTGAATTTGACATTTATCTTCAACGAACTGGAAGTACTGTTTTTAAACTAGCTCAAGCTCAGTTTGGAATCAATATGAATTCTGCTATTAAAAATGGAGGTACTATTACAGTTTCGTATGTACCTGGCAGTTCTAACCTTTCAAATGCGAGTCAAAAACCGACACCAGATAGGTTCTCATTTAATAATGATTCGAATTGCATTCGTATTACTCCTATGCCACCTGTTGGTTCAGCTACTTCTTCTTTAATTTCTAATACTGTTGCTACTACCAAGTATGCCAGAGTTAGAGTTACAAACTCTGTTGCTTTTGCTACTTTCTCACCAACTCTTTCCTGGAGTTTTTCATTAGCTAATGGATATCCGACTAAGGTTTTTGCTTATGTAGGAACTACCAACACGGATATTACTGTTCAAGCAAGTCATACAATTTTTGGTGTTCAGCCTACTTTTACAAATTCTTTCGGAACTCCAATAGCACAAACTGTTACCGGTGGAGGATCAGTTTGTCTCGGTGGAGCTACTACTCCTGTAATTATTAGTCTTTTAAGTTCTCAAACAACTTTTTCTTATCATTTATATAGAAATGGAGTTGCGGTTACTGGTGCGGTTGTATCTGGTACAGGGTCTCAAATTGACTTTCCTGGTCAATCAATCGCAGGCACTTATACTGTAAAAAGTCCTTCTTGCAGCGGCTTGATTAACATGAACGGCAGTGCTGACGTTACTGGTATTCAGGCTCTTTTAGCTAGTGTTTCAATTTCATCAACTCCGGGAATTAGTGGGCCGGATGGTATTTCAACAACAATTACTGCAACACCGATTAATGGTGGTGATGCAGCAGGTTATGGATGGTATATTAATGGTACATTAGATGCTAATATTACTGACGGATTCTATACTGGTATATTTCAGGATGGAGATATTGTTAAATGCGAACTTTATTCTTCTGAATCTTGTGTTACTCCCGCCTCTGCTACCTCAAATAATTTAACAATACATGCTGCTCCTTTAGTTTTCAATGTTACCGGCGGCGGTTCTTATTGCCAGGGTAACGGAGGTTTACCTGTTGGGCTAGACGGTTCTGAAGGTGGTGTAACATATACAATTACTCCTGGGGGGGCAACTGTTTTAGGCGATGGCTCTGCAATAACTTTTGGAAATCAGCTTGGTGGAACATATACTGTTTCTGGTTCTAGGTTTGGTGTTAGTACAGATATGACTGGAAATGCCATTATTATTGAAAACCCAAGCAGTACTGTTCCAGAAACAGTAACAGCTTGTGATACCTATCACTGGG
>CAYYQJ010000036.1:0-12059 GCA_964473775.1 uncultured Bacteroidales bacterium
AATCAGGCATTGGTTTTTTCTCATAAGTGCCATATACTCTAACGGATTCTTTGGCCAGATCTGTTTGATTATAGGTTTTAGCAATGGCGTATATCTTTTCTAAGATTTCCAATGAATTGTTTCTTTCAATGCTCAGGTAAGCTGCATCACCTCCCGAAAACTGATTATAATATTTGAGTTCCTGAGATGCATATTCTATCAGTCTTTTGGCGATTAGTTCAGCCTTATCTTTTTTGCCAGCCTGATAATAGACGTTGACAAACGGTAACATCAATTCATCGTAATGAAGGCAGTTGTCGGGCATTACCTCTATGCATTTGTCGCAAATCTTTACTGCCTTATCGGTTTTCCCTTCAACTAAAAGCGCATTAGCCAAACGGGCAAAATTATTTCTGAACGTTACTACCATACGTTTATTGGTTTCGTCCATATAAACTTTAGTGTTGTTCATATTTCCCCAGTGAAATTTGCTCATTATATTATTGTACATCACTTCGGTATTTACTCCACCAACAAATTCATCAGTTTTGTTAACTTTATATGGTACCAAACGATAAGCAAGTCCTTCCAATTGAAGATAATCAAGCAGACCTATGTAGGCATCATCACCTGTTGTGGTGGCAAAATACACAGGACGTTTCCAATTATTATGAGCCAGCATATCCAGAAGTATGAATGAATTTTTTTGTATGCCATAATCATTGATAGTCCAGGCAATATTTGATTTAATAGAATCTCGGTATCCTTTTGGAAAAGAAGCATCCTTTTTAAGATTTACTGAATCTACCTTCAACATGAAATTATGGGTAGGTATATAGTTCATTGGTCCATGTCCGGTTCTCAACATTGCATTCTGATCATCGCTTGCAGCAAAATTAATTAGCAGCTCAACATCGGCATAGTCGTTGGCTTTAACAAGCGTTGTATCGTCATAAATCAGAATCAAATCGCGTTTGCTTGCTTCATATTTCTTTCTGTCGAGTGAAATAGAAAGCGGCTTCGAATCGTAAGTTTTACGTTTCATCTGATCTATATACCAATCCATATTTAAAAGACTTAAATTTACGACTCTGATATCAGTTCTTACTCCTTCCACTTCCTGAGCATACCACAATGGAAATGTATCGTTATCGCCTAAAGTAAACAGAATGGCATTTGGGGCACAAGAGTTCAGGTAATCGGCTGCCACATCTCTCACGGTATAACGGTTGGAACGATCATGATCATCCCAACCTTCTTTTGCCATAATAACGGGAATAAACAAACAAATCAGGAATGCAGTCAACACGGCAATATTGGGTTTGAGGAATTTTTTAAACAACTGATACAACCCCAGCATACCAATTCCAATCCAGATAGCAAAAGCATAAAAGGATGCAGCATAAGCATAATCACGTTCCCTTGGCTGATAAGGCACAGGATTCAAATAAAAATTGATGGCTATACCCGTAAATAAAAATAAAAGAACAATAACAATAAATCCTTTTTGGTCGCGGTTAAAATGAATCAGAAAGCCTGCAATTCCAAGAATCAAAGGCAAGAGGTAAAACGCATTGCGTCCCTTATTATTTGCCATGGTTTCAGGCAAATTATCCTGATTTCCTATTCTTGCTTTATCAATAAAATTAAACCCACTCATCCAATTGCCATTCATTAAACCACCATGACCTTGCATGTCGTTTTGTTTGCCAGCAAAATTCCACATAAAATAGCGGAAATACATGTGTCCTAACTGATAACTCAGAAAATAACGCATGTTTTCTATAAAGGTAGGCTTATTAATAATCTCAGTTTTCCCATTTCTGTCTTTCACAGGAATAGGTGTCCCTGTTATCATTCCCCATGATTTATACCCTGCAATATGTGAGTCAGAATTATTGCTCCACATTCGTGGAAATAAAGTCATAAACCGACTATCATAATTGGGTTCAGCTTTTTTTCTCTCGTCAATAACAACGTATTTTTTCGAAACATTGTCTCTTGCATACAAGGGTTTCCCATCAGTATAAGGGGTCTTCTCATCCAATGGTGCATTAAAATATTGTCCATAAAACAATGGCCAGTCGCCATATTGTTCGCGGTTTAGATACGATAAAAGACTTATGGCATCTTTGGGTGCATTTTCGTTTAGTGGTGTATCTGCATTGGCACGAATCACCAGCACGAAAAAGCTGGAATAACCAATCAGAATAAAAGCAAAACTCAATAAAGCAGTCTTTAATAAGGCTTTTTTATATCGTACAAAATATATCAACACAGACAATCCACCCATAATAAGTAAACGTAAAATGAAACTCCATGCTGAATTACTGGCATATAATATCAAAATAACCAATATAGAATACAGAAGACAAACCAATATGGTTGCAGTTTGGTTTTCTTTTTCAGCATACCAAATTCCGGTTGCAATGAAGGCCAACATCAATAAACCAAAGAATATGGTGCCTGAATTGAACGGCATTCCCAGCGAATTAACAAACAAAAGTTCGGTTTGTGCAAACAGTGCAACAACCTGTGGGATGATGCCATACATGATAGCGGCCAATAATAATACACCTATTCCAAAAGCCAATACGGTGCCAACTTTAGTGGCTTTATACTTCCTAAAATAATAAACCAGTGCAATGGCAGGTATGGCCAAAAGATTGAGCAAATGCACACCAATTGATAATCCTACACAAAAAGCAATCAGAATAATCCAACGATATTCTCCAGGCTCATCGGCTACAGTTTCCCATTTCAGAATGGCCCAAAATACAAAAGCAGTGAAAAACGAAGAGGTAGCATACACTTCACCCTCCACAGCAGAAAACCAGAATGAATCGGAAAAAGTATAAGCCAAAGCGCCGATAACTCCTGTTCCTATTATTAATAATGAATCGGATAATTTTATTTCTGAAGTATTATTCACCATTTTCTTCACCAAAGCCGTAATCGTCCAAAATAAAAATAAAATGGTAAACCCACTTGCCAATGCCGACATGGTGTTTACCATACGTGCCACATTATGTACATCGCCAAAGGCAAATAAAGAGAAGAAACGTCCCATTAACTGGAAAAAAGGAGCTCCGGGGGGATGCCCTACCTGAAGTTTGTAAGCAGTTGAAATATATTCACTGCAATCCCAGTAGCTTGCTGTTGGCTCAGAGGTGATGATATATACAACAGAGGCCAGGATAAATACAAGCAGTCCTGTTGTATTGTTGAGGAATTTATATTGCTTCATGTAAATCGGTTTCGGAGTTTGTGGGCAAAATTAGTTAAAAAGTCTTTAATATGGCGAATTGTGGAAATAGAATAAATCGGGGATTAAAAATTGTTAGAAATTTACGGATAAGACCCTATAGATTTTGTAAAAATAACTCTGTAAAAATTAAATGCTAAAAAAAAACGGCAGTAAATTACCGCCGTTTTTCAATTAAGTATTATTTTTCAAAAGAACCCCTTTTTACATTACAATAATCTTGCGGGTCACACTCTTTTTATTAGAATCAACTTTTAGAGAATAAATCCCGGGATTGAGATGTTTATCCACCTTGATTTTAGTTGTACCGGATGATAAATGCTTTTTGCTGCTATAAACTTCTTGTCCTGATAATGCAAAAATCTGCAGGTTTACATCTGTGCTGTTATTGGATTTAATACTGAAGTTGACATTGTCAGAACTCATTCCATTAAAATCAGTGAAAACATCAAAATCGTTATTGTTGTAATTTTCAACTCCTGCTCCGCCAATGATGGTTATAGAATAACTGGTATTATTTATTGCTACAGTATATGGTGTGCCCAGAAGGTTAACGGTTACACTCTGAAGTATAGTAATCGGGAATGTGCCTGCTGTATCAGGGGTTCCGCTAAGTTTAACACATCCGGAAGTGAGAGGTAACCAAAGACTATCAGCAACATTTTGCGCTGCAGTGATTCCGTGTGGCAAGTCTGTTACACCCAGATATTTGATTTGATTTATAGCCACTTTATAGGTGAGCACAGTAAATGAATCTGGAACGTTTAATGAATAAACATCCTCATAATATTGGTTAATGTTTCCATCAACAAAGTTTTGTCCGAGCGTAGTATCAGGGTCAATCTGACCTGGCTGTAATGTACCTAGTGGGATACAAACCTGTGCCCTTGAAACAACAGAGAATACGCTTAATAAAATTGCAAAGAATAGAAATTTTTTCATAGGTTTATTTATTTTGTTTCAGCAAAAATAGAAAAAATATTAATGCCATTATCGATTACCGAATTTTTTTTAAAACCTTACAAATTTTTTTAAAAAACAAAAAGAAATAAAATCATTAAATCGTTGAAAATAATAAGAATATCTCAGGCTTTTGAAATCTAAAAAAAAGAATGATAAATATCGAAAATCAGAAAGCTCCAGGCATTTTCATTAATTTGTAATTTTGTATTTAGAATTTAAATACTTTTACATCCATGTTGAAAACCATTTTGCTCCTTTTTATTTGCCTGATATCTTTTCATTGCAAGTCTCAAACAGCCATTTTTAGCATTCAGATGGATTCGACCAATAGGATTTCTGTTTATGATGATTCGGTCTGGATGCCCTGGCGCCAAATTGATTCTGCATGGTTGGCATCTGAATACAGAATTATTTTGGCAAAATTCAAACTGAAAATGAATTGTGCCAATTGCGAAAGCGTTAGAATGGATGTGGATATGATGGTAGATTCATTAGGAAAATTAAGCGGATACCGGAAAATTGAAAGCAATAAATGTGGAAACGAATTCGACAAAAAACTGGAAGATGCTTTTATGGCTTATTTTTACAACATCACATTTCCGGCAGTATTCCGAAAACATATCTTTGCTGTAACACTTGGGACAGTATTGAAATGCTGAAATAATTAATAATGAAAAATGAAAAATAAAGAATGGTTTCATGGTAAGTGTAAATTAATCTTTTCAATGCAACCTTAAAACCATCCAGCCATATAACAATTTAACAATTCACATAAAACCTCCATTCATGAATATAAATCTTACCAACCGCAGAGCCCTTGTAGGTGGAAGCACTCAGGGAATTGGCAAAGCCATCGCCATACAACTAGCAGCATGTGGCGCATCAGTTACATTGCTAGCCCGAAATGAAGACGCAATGAAAAAATTAGTTGCTGAATTACCCTCTTTGCAAGGTCAGAAACACAGTTATCTTGTCGCTGATTTTTCAGATTTAATACAATTCAAAGAAATCATCTCCACATTTCTTAAACAAAATCCCATCGATATTTTGGTAAACAACACCAATGGCCCCATTGCCGGAAGCGTGCTCGAAAAAAATATTTCCGACTATCAAACGGCATTCGATTTGCTTTTCCAAACCGTTTGTTTTGCCACCATGCAAGCCATTCCACACATGCAGCATCAGGGTTTCGGCAGGATTATCAATGTGTCTTCTATGTCTGTAAAAGAACCTCTGCAACATTTGGCTTTATCAAACAGCATCAGGTCGGCGGTGATTAGCTGGGCTAAAACCCTGGCCACCGATGTGGCCAAAAATAACATCACCGTAAATAATATACTCACAGGTTATTTTAATACAGAACGATTGCAGGATTTGATTCAATTTCAGGCTAAAAACAAAAACATAAAACCCCAGATTTTGCAAAGCCAAATGGAAGAAAATGTTCCTATGAAAAGATTCGGAAAGCCTGAAGAATATGGCTTTTTGGTGGCCTTTCTGGCTTCTGATTATGCTTCATACATAACAGGAACCAACATCCCTATTGATGGCGGGCTGTTGAAATCCATCTGATGAAACAAAAAGGAAATTACTACACATCCTGAGATTTCCGCACCTTAATCAAGGTTGAATAGTAATAATATTTAATGCGGTTATTCAACTGATTTAATCATGTGTATAAGCTGTCATTTGTATTTTTATTACAATTAATTTTCTTTTTTCTAAACCTGCATTCATTAATTGCTATATTTGCAAAAAGTATAATTATTAATGGAAAAACGCTGGAAAATCAAACATTTGGGTGATTTCGAACTGATTAATCAGTTGGCCAAATCATTGACAGTATCGTTTCCTATCGCAAATTTGCTTTACCAACGCGGCATTACCACTTTTGAAGAGGCCCGAATATTTTTCAGACCTTCACTCGAACAACTCCACGACCCCTTTTTGATGAAGGATATGGACAAAGCCATTTCCAGAATAGAAAAGGCTTTCGAAAATAATGAGAAGATACTGATTTACGGCGATTATGATGTAGATGGAACCTCGGCAGTTGCTCTGGTTTTCTCTTTTTTCAGCGAGTTTTATAAAAATATAGGATACTATATCCCCGACCGTTATCTTGAGGGTTATGGCATTTCGTTCAATGGCATTGATTATGCCGCCGAAAACAATTATTCGCTGATTATTGCCCTCGATTGCGGCATAAAATCTATTGATAAAATAGCGTATGCCAACACCAAAAATATCGATTTTATCATTTGCGACCACCACCGTCCGGGCGACGAAATACCTGATGCTGCTGCTGTTTTAGACCCTAAGCGTCTCGATTGCGAATATCCTTATAAAGAACTTTCGGGATGCGGCATAGGTTTCAAACTGGTTCAGGCTTATACACAAAAAAAAGGCGGCTCTATTCAAGACATTTTCAGTTATCTCGATTTGGTTGCCGTTAGTATTGCTGCCGATATTGTGTTGATTACGGGCGAAAACCGCATTCTGGCATATTACGGATTGAAACTTATCAACACCAATCCGCGCCCTGGTTTGGAAACTGTGTTGCAAAGCGGTGGCCTTTTGCGAAAAAGCAAGGCCGAATGCGAAACTTCGGGGTTTATTTTCAACCGTCAGTTAAATATCAACGATCTAGTGTTTCTGATTGGCCCCCGTATCAATGCTGCAGGACGTATCGAAAGCGGAAAAGACTCGGTTAAACTGCTGATTTGTCAGGACCCAGAAGAAGCCAAAACCATAGGAGCCCAGATCGATTTATATAATATCGAACGCCGTACGCTGGATAGTTTCACTACTTTGCAGGCCGTTGAAATGGTGAATAATCATCCTGAACTGCTCAGCAATAAATCCACCATGGTGTATCAGCCCGAATGGCACAAGGGCGTAATCGGCATAGTGGCATCGCGCCTCACCGAAGCTTTTTACAGACCAACGATTGTGTTAACCAATTCAAATGTAAATGGTTTAATTTGCGGCTCGGCACGTTCGGTAAAAGATTTTGATATTTATGATGCCATCGATTCGTGCAGCGATTTGCTCGAACATTTTGGCGGACATAAATACGCTGCCGGTTTGTCGCTGAAACTCGAAAACCTGCCTGCTTTCCGCAAACGTTTCGAAGAAATTGTAGAATCAACCATCACCACCGATATGCAGGTGCCCGAAATTGAAATAGACGAGGTGATTGAATTGAATCAGATTACCAACAATTTTTATAAAATCATCAAACAATTTGCCCCTTTTGGCCCGGGCAATATGGCCCCTGTTTTTATGACTTCGGGGGTGGTTGATATTGGCACTGTGCGACTGGTGGGCAAGACCGAAAAAAATCATCTGAAACTTTGCATCACCTATCCAAATGTTGCAATCGGACCTTTTTCGGCCATAGGTTTTCAGTTGGGCGCTCATTTTGGCTATGTTCAAACCGGCCACAAGTTCGATATTTGTTATCATATTGAAGAAAACGAATGGAACGGCAGTGTATCTCTGCAATTGAACATAAAGGATATTAAAAAGGGGAGTTAGAGAATACGGAATCAACGTAGAGACAAGGCATGCCTTGTCTGATGCCTTGTCTGTTTTGTCCCTGCATCTCAATATACCATATACCAGATCCAACTAAAGTTCTTTTGCATCTCCCCATGTCAATTATCCACCCATTTTGATGGGTGTAAAATTACTGTTTTTATAAATTACTTTAAATCTGATATTTGTAAAAAACAAATCACACAATAGTTCCAATTTTTACATTTCCGAAAATTTCGGAACGATTTCTGAAAGTTTCAGAACGATTTCCTAAAGTTTCGGAACGATTTCTGAACGATTCAGAACGACTTCTCAAAATTTCAGAACGATTTCCGAAAATAAAAATAGTCTTTCCAAAACTTTAAGAAACGTTTCTGAACGATTGAGAAACGTTTCTGAAAGTTTCAGGAAGCTTTCCGAAATTTCGGGAAGTCGTTCTCAACTCTTGAGAAAACTTCCGAAATTTTAGGGAAACCAAATTTTGATGTATGGTTTAACTTGGCAGTATCTCATAAAGCGTATACTGGAAAAGTTGATTGGACTCGGAATTAAATCTTCATGAATCTTTGAGGTTCTTTGTAAAACTCTGTGTATAGCAATTCCACAAAGTTGCTCAAAGTTTTCACAAAGGTTCACTAAGTTTTCCCTTCGGTCTTCCGACTATACAAGAGATCAGTGCTTCTTAATCACCAATTCCGGCGTAGTAATCACATTGCTGATATGCAAGGCACGGTCGCAGATTGAAGCCTCAAATCTTATGGTATCATAAGGCGAAGTATAATTATTGATATACACTTCCAGTTCAATTTCGCCTTTAATAGATTTGCTGTTGCCGCTGGAGTTCAGGCGTGGAATGCGGGCGTTTAAAACCATTGGTGTGTTTACCTCAACCCATGTTTTATGTTGTTTTTCGAATAATTTGATGAAATAATTGTAATAATAAACACTGCTTTTATCAAAAGGAGCCAGAGTATCATAAGTGTCCAACCCCAAATCTCCATCACCATCTGTGAAAAAAATCTTCAGAATACCCTTATCATCTATAGCCGAACTGCTCGCTTTTTTGGTCAGACTAATAAAGCTGATGGCTGGTTCAATAGGAAACACTTCCTCTTTGGTACAGGCATTTAGCAAAATAAGAAATAAAAATATCAAGGGAATAAAACAGCTTGGCCTTTTCATCGGAAATTATTTGTAAATTTGATGATAAAATTACTAAAAAAACAGCATGACAAGCGAACAATTTAATTTAAATGTTTTCGGCATCCACTCATCCGAATCATTTAACGATTTGGCTTTAAAAATATTTTATTATCAGTATAAAAATAATCCCGTGTATAAAGCCTTTGTTGACGGGGTTTGCCGCGAAATCGCAAACATAAAACAATATCAACAAATACCCTGCCTGCCTGTTGAGTTTTATAAAACCCACCATATTTCGTCTGTTGATTTTGAACCACAATTAATATTTCATAGCAGCGGCACCACAGGGCAAAGCAGAAGCAACAACAATATTTATTCGGAAGAAATTTATAAAGAGAGCCTTCTCACAGGATTCAACTATTTTTATGGAGCCCCAACCGACTATATTATATGTGCTCTGATACCCGATTATACTTCGCATAAAGACTCATCGCTGGCTTACATGCTCGATTATTTAATCAAACAATCAAACCATAACGAAAGTGGATTTTATTTTGGCAAAGAAGCCGAACTGTTAGAAATGCTGAAACAAAATGCCGAAAGCCAGAAAATAATTTTCGGAATAACCTATGCTTTGATAAACTTTGCTAATCAATATGCCACAACCCTTGAGAATACCATTATTATTGAAACCGGAGGCATGAAAGGAAAAATGAAAGAAATGACCCGGGCTGAGGTTCACAATATATTATATACGGCTTTCCACTCACCAATTCATTCTGAGTATAGCATGGCCGAACTGATGTCGCAGGCATATTTAACCAAAGGAAACACCTTTTCGACACCGCCCTGGATGAAAATTACCATTCGCGAAGTGAACGATCCGCTTACAATGGCCCCTTTTGAAAAAACCGGAGGAATAAATATTATCGACCTGGCAAACTACCAAACCTGTTCGTTTATTTCAACTAAAGACCTTGGTATTCTGTACTCTGATGGCATGTTTGAGGTGTTGGGACGTTTCGATTTTGCGGATATACGAGGGTGTAATTTGTTGTCTGCAGAATTATAATTTTACGTAAATGTTTATATTTACAAGAATGTTTATAAATTTGTAACTTCAAATTTGAAAAAACTTATCAATGAAAAAAGTATTATTAGTTGCTGTTGCTATTGCTGCCACCTTTGCATTTGTATCCTGTAAAAAATGTGTAACCTGTAGTTACGAATATGATTATTTGAATGTAAAAACTCCTGTAACCTATCCTCAGGAATGTGGAACTGCAAAGCAAATTAAAGATTTTAAAGCAAGCGTGGAAGCTGATGCCAACCGCCACGGAGTTACCTCAACCTGCACAAACGATTAATAGGATTTCGGTCAATCGTTTATGTATAAAGGACTTTCGAAACTATTTATAATAGTTTCGCTGGCTATTATTGTATCAACAATTATAGCTGCTTTATTTTCTTATCAAAAATTACACGAATTCTGTATCTGCATACCCAACAAATTATCCTATGCATGGATATTGTTGGCGGTAACAGTATTGTTTTCGATTATCAGTTTATTATTGTCAGAAAAACATTCTGACAATAATACTACTGAAATAAAATCTAAAATTATTTTGGGTTTGGCAATAATACAATCGGCCTGCTTTATGGCAGGACTTATCTTTTTGATATACTTTGCCGCACGTATAATCGACGTGATTTAAAAAGCGACGGCCTTTTAATAATTTGAAGTAATAGCGTTATCTATTGCACTGATAACAGCGTCTTCAGCAACTTTTGTAGTTACAACATTTGTATTCTGCTGGCTAACAATAATCAGTTTGAATACTCTTTTCTGGTTCGATTGCAAACTGTTGAGCATTGTATTTTTATCCTCTTCACTTGGGAAAGCTTTAAAAACAACAGCTCCTGCATCATTAGTTTCAATACCATCCGACAATTTAATATTGACATTGATTCCAACGTTGGCAAGGTCGTGGTTATACCAAACCAAATTTCCGGCTTCAATAATATTAGGAAGACCCCATGTCAGCATCAATATTTTTCTGAATTGTTCACCATTAACAAAATTAATAGAAAATGTTCTTGCTGAATCAATAACCTGGGTTTGGATATTCAAACTTCCATTATTGAATGTAGAAGAATTTTGAGAAAAACCGCTATATGCTAATAAAACGGCAACAATAAGTACGATAACTTTTTTCATAAGAAATGATTTATTTTTTGATTATAATCTAGTTTTTAATGTAGTTAAGCAGAACTGATTCATTTGTTTTAAACAAACTACAAAATTGCTAAGTGCAAAATTATCAATTTTTCGGGATATTACCAAAATTATAAATAAATATTGAGATAATGGGGGTATTGGTTTGCGTTGCAATTTGTATTAATTTACCCCAAAAGATAGATTTCTAAAAGACAACAGGTCTATTTATTTGTCTAGTTCATCTGCTTTTTTAATTGCATTTTGTTTCATGCTGCCATTAATTTTTATGATTTCACGATAAATTTCTACTGCTTGTTTTTTGTCAGCAGATTCTTCGGCAATCTGAGCTTTTTGCCACATCGCCATTTCGTAAAAAGGATTGTTTTTCTTTTTAATCAGCTTGTCGAGTTGAGCAATAGCTGCTTCTTTTTGTCCACTTTTATATTGGCAAATAGCCGAATAGTATAAGGCTGCATAGTTGTTTTTATCCTGAGTGAGCAAATATTCAAATTCGGTCAAAGCTTTTGAATAGTTTCCTGCATTGTAATCAGCAATGGCATCATTCAAAGTAGGAGTTGCTTTTGCTACTCTTAAATCGGAGGCATATCCGGTAGTTACTGGTGCATTTTGAGTGGCTTTTTTCGGACTTTTTTTATTTGATACTTTAATAGATTCTTCGGTAACCATATCTTTTGCATATTCCCCACCTTCATCAGCCTCTGCTTTGGCTACCTTCTTGTCATCATTTATTTTCACAACAGCCTTTTGCTCCAAATCACCATTCATATTATCGGCATCTCCTGTTGATTCTGTTTTTGTGGTAACCATGATGCCTTTTTCAGATTTTTCTCTTTCATTAGCAATACTTCCACCAAGAGCTATTGTTTGTACTTTTTCACCTTTCCCATTTGCAGAAATCCCGTCGATAATCTCTCCATCAACTACAGATTG
>CAYYQJ010000037.1:0-12000 GCA_964473775.1 uncultured Bacteroidales bacterium
GCTTCAGGTGACTGGAGTTCAGACGTGTGCTCTTCCGATCTCACATCACGCAGGGTTCGACTGTGACGTAGAGGGTGCAATCAATCAAATATTTTCCGCCAAGATAGTTGGCAGCAGAGGTGATGGCTTGCATTTCGGCGTGGGCTGTTACATCATTGAGGCGTTCGGTGAGATTGTGTGCACGGGCAATGATGCGTTTGTTAGAAACGATTACAGCGCCAATGGGAACCTCGTCTTCGTTGAAAGCTTTTTGTGCTTCTTTTAAAGCTTCTTTCATGAAGGTTTCGTCGGTGATATTTAAGTATTCCATAGCCTTTATTTTTAGGAAGCAAAAATAATCAATTCGGGCAGAAGTGAGTTTGACAATTTATGATTAATTTCGCGAAACAAAAAAATTAGCTATGTTGAGAACACACAATTGCGGAGAATTAAAGATTACGGATGTTGCAAAAAAGGTGACATTATGCGGATGGATACAGAAATCGAGAGATTTAGGAGGTATGACTTTTGTTGACCTGAGAGACAGATACGGAATAACACAGTTGGTGTTTAATATGGATGTGAATGCGGTGTTGTGCGAAAGTGCGCGCAAATTGGGACGCGAGTATGTGATTTCGGTGATTGGAGCCGTGGCAGAGAGAAGTAATAAGAATCTGAAAATGGCTACGGGGGAAATTGAAATTATTGTAGATGAGTTTACGGTGCTGAATGTTTCGAAAACTCCGCCGTTTACGATTGAAGATGTGTCGGATGGAGGTGAGGAATTGAGGATGAAATATCGCTATCTGGATTTAAGAAGAAATGTGAATAAAGAAAATCTGGAATTGAGACACAAGATGTCGATTGCTACGCGGGTTTATCTGAATGACCAGAATTTTATTGAGATAGAAACACCTTGTTTGATTAAATCAACACCTGAAGGGGCGAGGGATTTTGTTGTGCCATCGCGGATGAATCCGGGAGAGTTTTATGCGTTGCCGCAATCGCCACAAACCTTTAAGCAATTGCTGATGGTGGCCGGTTACGACCGTTATTTTCAGATTGTACGTTGTTTTAGGGATGAGGATTTGAGAGCTGACCGTCAGCCGGAATTTACACAGATAGATTGTGAGATGTCCTTTGTGACAAGAGAAGATATTCTTGAAACTTTTGAAGGATTGACAAAACATTTGTTTAAGAAAGTGAAGAATATTGATATCACTGAATTTCCGAGGATGACTTATGCTGATGCTATGAAATATTATGGTTCGGATAAGCCTGATTTAAGATTTGATATGAAATTTGTTGAAATGAATGATTTGGCGAAAGGGAAAGGCTTTAAGGTTTTTGATGATGCAGAGCTGGTTGTAGGAATTTGCGTGAAAGGTTGTGCTGATTATTCAAGAAAACAATTGGATGAACTTACGGAATTTGTTAGAAAGCCACAGATTGGCGCCAATGGATTGGTGTATGCTAAATTTAATGGAGATGGAACGATAGGAACTTCGGTAAGTAAGTTTTTTAATGAGCAGGATTTGAAAGAATGGGGTAAGGCATTTGATGCAAAAGAGAATGATTTGGTGTTGATTCTGGCCGGCACTGAAGAAAGAACTCAGAAAGCATTAAGCGAATTGAGACTTGAAATGGGAAGCCGCTTGGGATTAAGAAAAAATACAGAGTTTAAGCCTTTGTGGGTTGTTGATTTTCCTTTACTGGAATGGGATGAAGATTCAAAGCGTTTTTATGCTAAGCATCATCCGTTTACTTCGCCTGTTCCTGAAGATATTGCACTGCTGGATTCTGATCCCGGAAAGGTGAATGCCAATGCTTATGATTTGGTGATTAATGGTGTGGAAATTGGGGGTGGTTCGATAAGAATTCATAATAAAGATTTGCAGAAAAGGATGTTTGAAGTGTTGGGCTTTACGGATGAGGAAGCTCAGAAACAGTTTGGATTTTTGATGAATGCGTTTGAATATGGAGCACCACCTCATGGAGGTATTGCCTTTGGATTTGATAGGTTTTGTGCTGTGTTGGGAGGTTCGGAATCGATAAGGGATTTTATTGCTTTTCCGAAGAACAATTCGGGACGCGATGTGATGGCTGATGCGCCATCAACGATTTCGGCTGAGCAACTGAAGGAGCTTAGTATTAGGATTGGGTAGGGGTTGGAGTTTGGAGTTGGAAGACGGAAGTCAGAAGACGGAAGTTTGGGATGAAATCTGTTGTTAGGAATGCCTTTTGGGAAATGATGGTATAGGTATTATTAGAACATCAAATTCATGAAAAAGAAAAAGCCCGCAATTGCGGGCTTTATTATTTTGGTGGTTGAGGATTAGTTGTTTTCTCTTACCATTTCGTCAATGGCTTCATCTACTAAAATTCTTCCGCAATATTCGCAGACGATAATTTTCTTGTGCATTTTGATGTCGAGTTGACGCTGAGGTGGAATTTTGTTGAAGCAACCGCCACAGGCATCGCGTTCGAACATTACTACAGCAAGGCCATTGTGAGCATTCTTTTTGATACGCTGGTAAGCAGTAATTAAACGTTCTTCAATAAATTTTTGGCTTTCCTGTAATTTGTCGTAGAGTTTCTTTTCTTCTTTTTCTGTTTCGGCCACAATTTCATCCAACTCAAGTTTCTTTTGCGCTAGATCTTCTTTACGTTCTTTGTGGTTAAGAATGGTTTTTTCGGAGAGTTCATTTTTTAAATCAAGAGCTACACCAAATTCTTTAATCTTTTTTTCGCAAAGCTGAATTTCTAATGTCTGAAATTCGATTTCTTTGGTTATTGAATCATATTCTCTGTTGTTGCGAACATTCATCTGTTGGGCTTCGTATTTTTTTATTTGCGACTGATGTTCTTTAATAGCCGATTTTTTGCCCTTAATTTCAGTTTCGATTTCTTTTATTTCGGCTGCGAAATTTTTAATACGGGTTTCGAGACCTTCAATTTCATCTTCTAAATCCTGAACTTCCAATGGTAATTCGCCACGGACAATACGTATTTTATTGATTTCGCTATCTACTTGTTGAAGGCTATATAAAGCGACCAATTTTTTTTCGATGGTAACATCACCTAAATTGTCCGGTTCGTATTTTTTAACAGTAACCTCAATATTATCAGATTCCTGAACAGGAGTTTCAGATAGCATTGTTTCTGGTTCAATTTCAGGAGCAGTCTCATTGTTTGCTTCAGTTTCTTCTTTAGCAACTGTTTTTTTAGCAACAGGCTTAGCTGACTTTTCTTTTTTAATAGTTTCTTTCTCTTTGTCTTTTGAAGTCGTTTTTGCCATATTTTTATGTTTTATTTAAAAGTAATTAACTGGATTGTATTTTGTTTCTGACATTAAAAATGCAAAAGTATGAAATTTTTTCATTAAAATGGAAGCAATTAATTCAACTGAAAATTGTTCTGATTCAAAATGACCGATATCAGCAAGTAAAATTCCTTCTGTGAAAAAATCATGATATTTAATATCGGCTGTAATAAAGATATCAGCATTGTTGCGAATGGCTTGTTTCTGCAGAAAAATTCCTGAGCCACCACAAAATGCAATTCTTTGAATTTCGTTTTTAATTATTCCATTATGCCTGATGCATTTTGTTCCGAAGATGTTTTTGATGAGATTTAGAAAATCAGTTGTATTTATGGGCGATTCGAGGTTCCCGATGATACCTGCTCCTATTTTATCGTAAACATTATCAAGTTTGTAAATATCATAAGCCACTTCTTCGTAAGGATGATTTAGAAGTAAGGCCTTAATAATGTTTTTTTCAAGGTTGACGGGGAAAATCATTTCGATACGAACTTCTTCTTCAAAATGAAGTTCATTAGTTTTTCCGACAAATGGATTGGCTTTGTCGTTTGCTCTGAAACTGCCTTTTCCCTGAAGATTAAAACTGCAGCAATCATAATTGCCGATATTTCCTCCACCTGCCTGAAAAAGAGCATTGCGAACTTTTTCAACATGATCTATAGGGCAAAAAACAACCAGTTTTTTTAAGATATTTTCTTGAGGGGAAAGTATTTTAATGTTTTTGAGTCCAAGTTTTTCGCCAATATATCCATTAAGACCTGAGAAATTGTTGTCTAAATTGGTGTGAGCACTATAAATAGTAATATCATTTTTTATGGCTTTAACAATAATCCGTTCAATCAAATTTGAACCAGAAATCTTTTTCAAGCCATGAAAAATCAAAGGATGATGAGAGATAATAAGATTACATTTTTTGTCAATGGCTTCGTCAAGTGTTTGATCAGTGACATCTAAAGTGATGAGGGCCTGACTAAACTCATTTTGGCCATTACCTACCTGTAACCCGCAATTATCATAACTTTCTTGAAAAGAAACTGGAATTAACTGTTCGAAATAATCTAGTACTTCAATAATCCTCATCAAAATGGAATATTATTCAACAGTAACTGATTTTGCAAGATTTCGTGGCTGATCAATATTGCAACCTCTCATAACAGCAATATGATATGCTAAAAGCTGCAGAGGAATTGTTGCCAATAGTGGCACTAATAATTCTTCAGTATCAGGAATTTCAATTACAAAATCTGCAAGTTGTCTTACTGCTGTATCGCCTTCAGTAACTATGGCAATAATTTTGCCTTTGCGAGCTTTAACTTCCTCAATGTTGGAAACAATTTTCTCGTAAACTCCTTGATTGGTAGCAATAATAACAACAGGCATTTCTGCATCAATCAAAGCGATGGGGCCATGTTTCATTTCCGCTGCAGGATAACCTTCAGCGTGTATGTAAGAAATTTCTTTTAATTTTAAAGCACCTTCTAGGGCAACTGGGAAATTATAGCCTCGTCCGAGGTATAAAAAGTTCCGTGAATCTTTAAAAATATTTGAAATCTTAATTATCTGTTCATTTGCCAATAAAGTTTTTTCAACTTTAGCTGGAATATTTTCCAATTCGTTGATGATTTGGTAGAATCGTGATTTGGAAATACTGCCTTTTTTGTCTGCAATCATCAGGGCCATTAATGCGAGAATGGTAACCTGAGATGTGAAAGCTTTGGTTGAGGCTACTCCTATTTCGGGACCAGCGTGTGTATAGCTTCCTGCATGAGTTGCTCTTGGAATTGAGGAACCTACTACGTTGCATATTCCAATTATAGTGGCGCCTTTTGATTTGGCCAATTCAATTGCAGCGAGAGTATCTGCAGTTTCTCCTGACTGAGATATTGCTATGACTACATCATCTTCATAAATCACTGGATTTCTATAACGGAATTCAGATGCATATTCTACTTCAACGGGAATACGGGCTAAATCTTCAAATAGATATTCTCCAACCAGTCCGGCATGCCATGAGGTTCCACAAGCGATTATAATAATACGCTTTGCGTTTTTTATTTTTTCAATATAATCAATAACACCACCTAAAGAAACTATGCCTTTTTCAGCATTTAAACGACCTCTCATACTATCACCTATTGAACGAGGTTGTTCGTAGATTTCTTTTAGCATGAAATGTTCAAAACCGCCTTTTTCAATGGCGCTCAGATTCATTTCAAGTTTTTGGATGTAGGGTGTTTTATCTTTATTTTTTATGGTAATAATTTTCAAGTCTTCATTGCGACGGAGAATAGCAACTTCTTCATCGTTCAAATAAACTACCTTTTTGGTGTATTCAATAATTGGTGTGGCATCTGAAGCAATAAACATTTCTTTATTGCCAATACCAATAACCAGAGGACTACCTTTTTTAGCAGCTATTAACAAGTCAGGATCTTCCTGAGAAACGATCACAATAGCATAAGCACCAATGACTTGATTTAATGCCAACCTAACGGCTTCTACCAAGTCAACGTTTTCGTTGATTCTGATATCTTCAATGAGGTGAATTAATACTTCAGTATCTGTTTTACTGCTGAAAACATAGCCTCTGCTGATAAGCTCTTCGCGTAAGGAGGCATAGTTTTCGATAATGCCGTTATGGATTATGGCAAGTTTTTTTGAATGAGAAAAATGCGGATGAGCATTTTCATTATTAGGTTCTCCATGCGTTGCCCAACGAGTGTGGGCTATCCCAATAGTTCCTGATGTATCTCTTTCATTAATGAAAGTTTCCAAATCAGCAACCTTGCCTTTGTGTTTATAAAGTTTAATGCCTCCATTTAATATAGCTATACCAGCACTGTCATATCCACGATATTCCAGTCGATATAAACCCTTTATTAATATGGGATAGGCCTGCTTTGGGCCAACATAACCTACAATTCCACACATATTTTATTTAAGTTTTGTATAAATTACTTCTAATCTCATGTTGTTTTTCGTGCTTTTTGGGCCGTAAATGATAGCCCTGTTACCTTTTACCGCCGCACCGGAAACAACAATAACAAGACCATTGTCATCGAAACTTCCGTTCAATAAAGCATTTTGAAAATACTTGGATATATTGAAACGATATTGGTGAGTGGTGGAACTATAAGTGCCTCCAAAATATGATTCTCCGTAAACCACGTCTGGTAAAAAGCTATAAGTATCATCATTATTTACAACTGCTAAGGATAAAATAGAAGGTGGAGCCAATGAATTAATGGTTGATTGATCAACATTAATCACCAACTCTGCTTTATTAATAGCAATTTTATTGATAGGAGTATTTTCGTAAAAGACAGGATTAACAGCATTAGGGAATTTTAACCGGATTTTGGTTCCTGCCATTGCTTGTAAATAGAGCTTATTATCTCCCAATACAGTGTCCCCTTTTAAAATTTGTTTTTTCAGAGTATCAACTGCATAAGTATAATTGTCGTGATCGAAAGTATTGAAACGGGCACAATTCTCATTAATTACAAGGTTATAAGAAAGTGTATCGGCATCATTATGATAATAAATCCTTAGTTTTGAAATTGAGGAAGTAGGGTTTATATAAATAATGGAACCTTTGCTGCTAACTTTTTTGGTTGAAATATAAAGCCCTTTAAAGAAATTAAGAAAAGTGGTGTTATCTGTCAGTTCATAAGATCCTGAAGCTGCAATAATTTTATCACCTATTGATTTATTTAGTTTAACTCTTAAATGAGGCGCATATTTTGTGCTGTCAACTTTAACGCTGTCTTTTAAATCTGGTTTAAAAGTATAATTGGCTAGATCTGTTTTGTAAACTCCCAATCTTGCATTTGAGTAATAACTATTCTCAATATTAAAGCTTTCGGCAATTTCATAAATATTTAGAGTCATCGGAGAAGATGTATCTCCATAAAATCCGCCATTATACGCTAAAGAAAGAACAATAGAGTCGCAAACGGGATTAGTTCCAAAACTAACAGCACTGGTAGTGAGTCTGAATTGTGTGTACATTCCTGCTGAAGTAAATCCAAAAATGGAATCTTTATAACTCCCAATCATGTTTAAAATGGTTTCATCGGTTCTAACCGAATCCTCTTTTACTGAATGTGCAGAAATAGGAATGCTGTTTTGAAAAGTCACCCCGAGTAAGTTTTCGGTAGGCTGAATCTGAGAACCTATTTCTTCATTCTTATTGCAAGAAATAAAAACAGCATAGATGAAGAAGAAAATCAGAAACTGACTTCCGGAAATAATTCTAATTTGTTTCAAAAGAAAAACTCTTTATTTTAATTTACAGCGCCTTCGCTAACCAATTCGTCGACTAACTCATCATAAAATGAACTATAAGCATCAATATAACTATCCATAGGTTGTAATCCTAGTATGGGTTTATTAGATTGATGTGCATAAGCAAGCAATTCAGGGTTAACATTTTCTGAGCCAATAATAATCGCATCAGAAAAATCGAGCGCACCTTTCATCATTCCAACGTAATCGGCTGATTTATATTGTTTCAAATCTTTATCAGTAACTTCTTCCCCTCTAAGTTTTTTATAGAAATTCTTATCGAAAGAATGAACGAAATCATCATCATACAATGAGCAAATGATTTTTGTATCAGTAAATAGCGGATTGTTTTTGAAAACTGTTTTTACATAAAAGGAACTAAACTTGAAAACCATCCATGACAATGAATAACGTCCGGTGACCAACCAAGTTTTTTAACTGTTTCAATTACACTGCGTGCGTAGAAAATAGCGCGCTCGTCGTTATCTTCATAAAAGTCACCATTTTTATCAACAAAGATGCCTTTGCGTTGAAAATAATCTTCGTTGTCGATAAAATAGACTTGTAAGCGAGCCGATTGAATAGATGCAACTTTAATGATCAAAGGGTGGTCGGTATCGTCGATAATTAAATTCATTCCGGAAAGTCTGATAACTTCGTGGAGTTGATTTCTTCTTTCATTAATGCATCCGAAGCGGGGCATGAACGTTCTGATTTCGCGACATTTTTCCTGAATACCCTGAGGTAAGTTGCGGCTAATGTGTCCCATGTGAGTTTCTGACAAGTATGGAACAATTTCTTGTGCAACAAATAGAACCTTATATTTTGGCATATTATTAAGTTTGGTTTGTTAGGTTCTGCAAAATTACTAAAATTTTAGGAGTTAATTACTTTTTCAAGAGTATTTTTTTAGAAAAGGTCCTTTTATTTTTCAAGTTTATACTTTTTGTATATTTGCAAAATTTTAAAATGAAAGTATTTTCTAAGATTACAGATACCAGCGAGTATGTATTATCCCTTAAAAAACAAGGATTAATACTGGGCTTTGTTCCTACCATGGGGGCCTTACATTCAGGCCATTTATCATTGATTGAAAAGTCGTGTCGCGAAAATAATCAAACTGCTTGTAGTATTTTTATAAATCCAATACAGTTTAATAATAAAGAAGATTTCGAAAAATATCCTGTTCAATTTGAAAAAGATATCGAAATGCTGAGACAGTCAGGATGCGATTTGGTTTTTATTCCTTCGGTGGCTGAAATGTATCCTCAACCATCAACTGATGTTTATGATTTCGGAATGCTTGGTAAAGTGATGGAAGGCGAATTTCGTGAAGGACATTTTAACGGAGTGGCTATTGTTGTGAAAAAACTACTTGATATTATTCAACCTGAAAGAGCCTATTTTGGCGAAAAAGATTTTCAGCAATTGCAAATTATAAAGCATCTCGTAAAAACAAAACATATCTCTGTTGAAATAATTCCTTGCCCCATCATACGTGAAAATGATGGACTTGCCATGAGTTCTAGAAATGTCCGCTTATCTCATCATGAAAGAGAAATTGCTCCTGAGATTTTTAGAATTTTGCAAAATTGTTTTTCAGTAATTCCTGAAAAATCTGTTGCTGAAGTGAAGTCATTGTTTCTTTCTTCCATATCACAGTTTCCGGAATTCAGAGTGGATTATTTTGAAATTGCTGTTGAAGAAACTTTGCAGCCTGTTTCCTCCTGGTTGGAATCGAAAAACGTCCGTTTATTTGTTGCAGTTTTCCTCGGAAATGTCCGTTTAATCGACAACATGAAAATAATTTTGTAACTTTGCAGCCTCATGATGATAGAAGTTTTAAAATCGAAAATTCACAGGGCCAAAATTACCCATTCTGAACTGGATTATATCGGTAGTATTACTATTGATGAAGACCTGATGGAAGCCGCCAACCTTATTGAAAATGAAAGGGTGCATATTTATGATATCAATAATGGTGAGCGCTTTAACACTTATGTGATAAAAGGTCTTCGCGGTAGTTGTACGATCGGAATCAATGGTGCAGCCTCCCGTAAAGTGGCTGTGGGCGACCTTATCATTATTGTTTCTTATGCCAGCATGGATTTTGAAGAAGCAAAATTATTTTCGCCCAGCATTGTTTTTCCGGATTCCGAAACCAATAAATTAAAATAATTGCCTTTGAAAAAGAACCTTTTTACTGCTATAAAACTAATTATTTTTTTAGCAATCGGTTTTTTCTTTATCTGGCTTTTTTTAAAAGACCTTACTGACCAGCAAAAAAAACAAATTCTTGAATCTTTTTCATTAGCCAACTATTGGTGGCTGATTCTGAGTTTTTTTATTGGTTTGCTGAGTCATGTTTTCCGCACCCTGCGTTGGGAAATGCTTATCAATACTATTGGATATAAGCCCAAATTTAAAAATGTGTTTTTAGGTTTAATGATAGGTTATTTTGCCAATCTTGCCATTCCCCGTTTGGGCGAAGTTTCCAGATGTACTATACTTGCCAAATACGAAAAAATACCTTTCGAAAAATCTTTCGGAACAGTGATTGCCGAAAGGGCTTTTGATTTACTAACTTTTCTGGTATTGTTCTTTGTAAATCTTTTCATTCAATACCATAAAATCTCGGGCTATGTTTACGAACATGTTTATTTGCCGATGTCCGAGAAGTTTGCATTTATTGGCAAAGGTTATATCCTTTATGGCATTATTGTTATAGGATTGCTGGGAAGTGTTTTCATTTGGAAGTATCATAAAAAACTCCTGAAATTTAAACTCTACCAGAAAATAATTGAAATACTGAAAGGATTTTGGGATGGATTAAAATCTTTACCAAAAGTAAAAAACCCTCTGAAATTTCTTGCATTAACCGTTTCTATGTGGTTTATGTATTTCATGATGAGTTACGTGACTTTTCACTGTCTGATTCAAACAAGCGATTTGGGTTGGGATGCTGTTTTATCCGTTTTGGTTATGGGCACCATAGGTATTATGGTGGTGCAGGGTGGTATCGGAATTTATCCCGTAATTATAGCCGAAACGCTTACTCTTTATGGAATTACAAACATAGATGGTTTTGCTATGGGTTGGTTGTTATGGTCAGCTCAAACTTTTATTATTATTATGGCAGGAACTGTTTCCTTAATTTTATTACCTGTTTTAAATCGTCAGACCAATGTCGCATCTTGACAACATCAATAAAAAAATATTTCATTCGGTAAATGATTTCGAAAAATTATTGAATTATTACCGATTCAAAGATTTAACCAAAGTTTTTACCAACGGATGTTTCGATATTCTGCATCTGGGGCATGTAGATTATTTGTCAAAAGCAGCCGATTTGGGTGATGTATTAATTGTGGGTATCAATAGCGACGATTCCGTTCGGAATATTAAAGTCCCGGGGCGTCCTATTTCCGATATTCATTCCCGTTCTGTATTGCTTGCCTCTGTTTCTTTTGTAAGTGCTGTGATTATTTTTGATGAAGAAACTCCTATCAATCTCATCAAATTTATTCAACCCGATATTTTGGTAAAAGGCAAAGATTATCAGATAGAAAATATTGTAGGAGCCGATTTTGTTATTGCCAACGGAGGCCGCGTTGAAACCATAGATTTGGTGGAAGGATATTCAACCAGCCTGATCGAACAAAAAATTATTGCCAACGTAAAACCGAAATTCTGACCAAAATCAGTATATTTGTCCATTATTTCTAAAACATGAAGCCAGCCGTTAAATACATTTTCTATTTTATCTTCCTGACAAACATTGTTTTTCTGTTGTCCTGCACTAAAACCAGAACAGAAAATAAAATTGTGGGCTTATGGAAAATGGTAAATGTGGCCAATATTACCGACTCTGTGAATGTCGAAAAATGGCAATTCATTTCAGATGGAAAACTAAAAATTTATGTTGGAACCGCTTCCACGGATAGCACTCCCACTTCACTGCTTCATTATACCATCAAATCATACAATAAACTCATTATCGAACCTGCCGATTCGGTTTCGCCTTCCGAATTATGCCACACCTGGCAAATTGTTAAACTGAAAAAAGACATTTTGATGATTGACTATAAGGATGGCGGTCTGATTCAAAAAGAATTTGTGAAAATGTAGTTTGCCCTAACATGGACAAAACAAAACATCACAATAGTAAATCACAAACCACAAAAAACTAATCACAAATAAATCTCACAAAAAATGAAATTTCAAATATCAATACCATTTGAAAATTTCAAATTATCTGCCTCGCGGCAAGCCCTGTTTGTTATTTGTTATTTGAAAATTGAATTTTAAACAATTATGGCTAAAATCAAAACTACTTTCTTTTGTCAGAATTGTGGCGCACAATCAAGATCGGAAGAGCGTCGTGTAGGGAAAGAGTGTTCAGAGCCGTGTAG
>CAYYQJ010000038.1:0-3046 GCA_964473775.1 uncultured Bacteroidales bacterium
TTCCTTGTATTTTTCCATTTTCGAAATAGAATAGGCTTTATTGAAATAGAGCATGTTCGATTTGGGGAATTGTGTCATCCCATAATCGTATAGCTTTGCTGCATCAGCGTATTTCTCCAGATTGTCGTAACAACAGCCGATATCTGAAAATATTTCAGGGCTCAGATACAAGTTCATGGCCAATGCTTTTTTACCAATCTCAATGCCTTCGTCATATTTTTTTAGTTGATAATAAGTCAGAACCTGTTCAACTGCAGAGGTGTAATAACCTGTATCGTTTTCAGATATCATTTGATATTGCAGCAGCGCTTCATCAAATTTGCCTGATTCGTAAAGGTCGTAGCCTTTAAGCAGTTTTTCGGATGAATTAATAAGTTGGGGCTTTTCCTGACTTTTTGCAAAGAAGGAAAGCATACAGAAAAGAAACAGGAACGTGATTTTGTTTTTCATATCTTAGGTTATATAAATGATGAATAATTTTTCGACAAATTTAAATAGTAATATTTTATTTTTGATAACAAAATTGAAATTTTATTTAAAAATGTCTGTTTTTATTAAAAAACGATGATTTTGACTGCCTATAAATGATGAGATGATTTGCTGAAATTTTGAAATACCAGAGTTGTTTAAAGATTCTTCTCATGAAGCAAATCCCTTTTTAATATCGCAAATCCTAAATGCAAACTATTGTTAATGTTGCTTTTACGCTTTTTAACATTAAACTTTTTGTGCCATCAAGTGAACTTTATGAGGCATCAAGTAAACTTTGTGTCGCATCAATTAAACTTTGTGAAGCATTAAGTAAACTTTGTGTCGCATCAAGTAAACTTAGTGGGGTATTAAGTAAACTTTATAAGGCATCAAGTAAACTTTGTGTGGCATTAAGTAAACTTTATGAGGCATCAAGTAAACTTTGTGTGGCATTTTGTAAACTTTGTGTGGCATTTTGTAAACTTTGTGTGGCATTAAGTGACCTTTTTTTTGACGGATATTTATATAGAACCAGTTTATAATATGATTCATAAGCCAAATTAAAAGTCTGATAAAGTGGACTAAAATCAACCTTGCAATTTTTTTATTCATGGCCAACCAAAAAAAATATAAGAATCAATGCTGTAATTTAATAAGGATGACTAATTTTGAAAGAAATTTTGAAATGATGATTAGCGATTGGTGATTGGAAATACAGTTACGATTTGCCAAATACCAAATACCACAGACCATATACCAAATACTAAGAAAATGAAAATAATAATAATAAACGGCCCCAACCTCAACCTGATAGGCATCAGAGAAAAAAATATTTATGGCGAAAAAACTTTTACAGAATATTTTGCCGAACTTGTTGTTCGTTTCCAATCATTCAATCTCGAATATTTTCAAAGCAATGTGGAAGGCGAAATTATCAATAAACTGCACCAAACAGGCTTTAATTATGATGGTATCATACTGAATGCAGGTGCTTATTCACATACTTCGGTTGCCATTGCCGATGCAATCAGAGCTATATCAACCACTGTGATTGAGGTTCATATCTCAAATATTTTTGCCCGTGAAGAATATAGGCATCAATCGCTTATAGCTCCTGCCTGTAAAGGAATTATATCCGGTTTTGGATTGGATTCTTATCGGTTGGCTATTGAGTCATTTATCAGAAAATAATCAGGAATATTATAGATTTTATTACCTTGCACCCAATTATTCTGTGGAATTTATCGTTTGTATAGTTAGTAAAATCCATATTTAAAGAATTTTTTTTATCTTTGCTTAAAACTTGAAGAAATGAATATCGAAGAATTTATATTAAAAATAGAAGATGAGTTTGACGACATGGTGCCCGGTAAACTTAAACCGGATAGTATTTTTCGCGACACGTTTGAATGGAACTCTGTAAATGCGCTCACCATGATTGCTATGGTTGATTGTGAATACGATGTAAGATTGGTTGCTGATGATTTTCAGAAATCAAAAACAGTACAGGATTTATTTGATATTGTGTTGGCAAAGGCTAATTAAACAGCTGCTTAGGATGGTTTTTTGAGCTCATTCAAATCAAATTTACTTGGCTGGATATTGGTTTACTTGTTTTTTAGATTAATTTTCCACAACCCATAACTATGAAGATATTGCTTGTTAGTCCTAATACTCGTATGTCGAACGATGGGTTACGGTTGATTGCAGCATTGTTGCGTCGTGATGGGCATCAATTACAAATGATTACCGTTCCTAATCCTGCACCCAAGATAATTTCTGATGAAAAGCTGAAAATGCTTGGCGAATTTACTATGGAAGCTGATTTGGTAATGATTGGGGTGTATAGTCTATATTAGCAGCATGTTATTCGGATAACAAAATATTTGAAATCAATTCGTCCTGATAGATTGATAATCTGGGGAGGCCCTCATTGTATAGGGCAAGCTGAAGAGTCGTTGCAGTACGCTGATGGCGTTTGTTATAGCGAAGGAGATATTGCTGTTCCTCAATTTGTAAGCTTGCTTGAATCGGGAAACAAAGATTACCTTCAAACTGCAAACATGGCTTTTCGTATCAATGATACAATTCAGATAAACCCTCTGTTGCCATTGTTTGATGATTTGGATTCTCTTCCTTTTTATGATTATAGTTTTGAAAATGAGTGGGTGTTATACCAGTCATTTGTTCCTGTCAATAGTGCGGTATTTGCAAATAATGCTCAGGTGCATCCTTTCAAACATCCAACAATCTCGTTTTTATTCAGCAGAGGCTGCCCACATAATTGTTCATATTGTTCAAATATCAGATATCTGACAATGTATAGGCGAACAAAAATACGATCGGTATCTATAAATCGGTTAATGGCTGAATTAGCTCATACTCTTGAACGTTTTCCTAATATCCGACATCTTTGTTTTGGTGATGACGATTTTTTTGCAAGGTCAGAATCCGAAATAGTTGATTTTGTGAATCGATATAAATCAGAAATTAATTTGCCTTGTTTAATAACGTTGAGTGCCAACACCTATTCGAGAAAAAAACTGGATGAATTTTTGAAACTTGATAAACTGAT
>CAYYQJ010000038.1:3056-11900 GCA_964473775.1 uncultured Bacteroidales bacterium
ATTAGAAAAAACCAGAAAAGTTATTGATGAAATTTCATTGTTTCTGTCCAAAGGAAATGTAAAATTGCTTTGTGATTTTATAATAGATAATCCTTATGAAACACAATCGGATATTGTATTGACCTATAAATTTATTTCACGACTTCACAAAGGAATTCTACTCGACATATTTGCCTTGTCTTTTTTTCCTGGTTCGCATTTATATGATCAGGCATTAAAAGATAAAATTATTTTGGAAGGAGATGATTTAACTGCCAGAAGTTATTCTTCAAGATTGATAAAGTATCAGATTAATTATCCAATGCTATTATTATTGTGTTGGGAAAGTATGTTTTTTACTAGACGCTTTCCCAAATGGATGATATTATTTCCAGTAAGTAAACCTGTCAGAATGGTAATGAAAATTATTCCACGCTGGATTATGCGTTGGGCCATTCATAATCTTCCTGACTTTTTAAGGTGGTTTGTAAATAAATTTATTTCCATGAATAAAAAAAGCAGAGTAAGGCTGCAAACTGTATCAAAAAGCTCATACTAAATGTTGACTTTTGAATTATAAGATTGCAAGATTAAAAAAAACAAGGATTACTTCAGATAAGAAAATAATAATTATTAATATTGTAAAAACGAAACAAGATGAATTCCTACATAAAAGCAATCAGTTATTATTTGCCTGAAAAGGTACTTAGTAATTCGGATTTATGCCTCGAATTTCCCGAACTAGAAGAAGAAAAAATACTGAAGAGTTTCGGGATAAAATACCGGCACATCTCTGCGCCTGATGAAATTGCATCCGATATTGCTTTTTGTGCTGCCGAAAAGTTTTTTAGTGAACATCCGATTAGCAGAGAAGAAATTGATTTCATCTTATTTTGCACCGAAGCGTTTGACTATATAGCACCTGCTACTGCCTGCATTCTTCAGCAACGTTTAAACTTGCCGAAAAACATAGGGGCTTTGGATATTCCTTATGGCTGCACCGGATTTGTTTATGGATTAAGTATAGCAAAAGGCTTGATTGAAAGTGGGCAGGCATCCAACGTGCTTTTATTAACTTCTGATAACCCAACAAAAGTAATTCATCCCAAAGACAAAGAATTACGGATTATTTTTGGAGATGCAGGTGCGGCTACCTTAATTTCGGCCACAGAGGATCATAAAAAGATTGGTAAATTTGTTTTTGGAACCGATGGAAGCGGTTATGAAAGTCTCATTGTTCGGAGAAGCGGTTTCCGTGAGTTAATCACTAAAGAATGGTTGGAAGAAAACGCCGATGCAGGTGGTATGAGCATGGGCAAAATGGAAATGAAAAGCAGCGAAATATTTTTATTTGCCATGAGGGTAGTTCCGCCTATGATCAGAGCAATTCTTGAAAAAGAAAATCTGCAGATAGAGGATATCAACCTCTTTGTTTTTCATCAGGCAAACAGTCAATTGTTGGAAGTGATACGTCGGAAAATGAAGATTCCTTCAGAGAAATTTATCATCGATATGGAAAGCATTGGAAACACTGTTTCGGCAACCATTCCTATCGCATTAAAAAATGCTATAACCAAAGGAATGATTCATGAAGGCGATAAAATAATGATTTGTGGTTTTGGAATAGGCTTGTCTTGGGCAGGAACGATAGTTAATTATTAAATAAAACTCCCTATCTTTGTAGTAACATTCAATTAAAGAATTTCAGGCTATGGCTTTATTCAGTATCCCCAATTTTAAAATCTCAGGAATTAGCTGTTGTGTTCCCAAAAACGTGGTTTACAACAAAGATTATAAATGGATAGGCGAGAAAGAACGCAATGTTCTGATTAAAAAAACAGGCATAGAAGAAAAACGCCTGGCCGATTCAGGCACCACCACTGCTGATCTTTGCGAGGTAGCAACCGAAAAACTAATTGCAGGACTTGGCTGGAAAAAAGAAGAAATTGAGTTACTTGTTTTTGTTTCTCAATCCCGCGATTATGTGTTGCCTGCCACTGCCTGCATTCTTCAGGATAAACTTGGTTTGCCGCATTCAGCCATTGCTTTCGATGTGAGTATGGGTTGTTCAGGATTCACTTATGGGCTTTCTATGGTTGGCAATTATATTGCACATTGCGGAATCAAAAAAGCCTTGTTGCTGATGGGCGATGTTTCTCCTATAGCTTCTTATCGCGATAAAACCACTTATCCTTTGTTTGGTCATGCAGGTTCGGCTACGGCTTTGGAGTATGACGAAAATGCTGCTCCCATGCATTTCAATTTACAAACCGATGGGTCGGGACATAAAGCCATTATGATTCCTGCAGGGGGCATGCGAAACTTCCCAACAAAGAAAATGTTTGAAATAAAGAAGATAGAAAAAGGAGTGTATCGCAATAATCTGCAATTGGTGCTGGATGGTTATGCAGTTTTTGATTTTTCGCTTCGTGAAGTAGTTCCTAATATCAATGCATTGTTAGAATTTGCTCATACCAGTCTGGATAAAACCGACTATGTGGTGTTTCATCAGGCCAATATGCTCATAAATGATACTTTGAGAAAGAAGTTGAAGTTGCCTGTGGAAAAAGTGCCATCTTCATTAAAGAAATTTGGAAACACCAGTTCTGCAAGCATACCTATCACCGTTGTAACCGAATTGCAGCAACAAGTTGCCAATCAAAAGCTCAATATACTTTATTGCGGCTTTGGTGTGGGGCTTTCGTGGGGATCGGTAATTACTCAAACAGAGAATATTTATTGCCCCGATTTGTTGGAAATATAAAAACCTTGTTATGCATAAAATGTTTGACCTTAGTCATAAAACCATACTGGTAACCGGTGCTTCCTCAGGTATTGGAAAACAAACCGCCATCACCATTTCCGAATGCGGGGCAACCCTAATTATTACCGGACGTGATTCGGAAAGATTGCAACAAACCTTTGATTTGTTGATAGGTGAGAATCATAAAATGTTTATTGCTGATTTAACTAATGAAGATGAAATTGAGAAACTGGCAAAGTTTGTTCCTGCACTCAATGGCCTGGTTCATTGTGCGGGCATTACGGCTCCGCTTCCTGTTAAGTTTATTAAAAAGCGTCATATCGATGAAATGATGCAGGTTAATTATAACATTCCTGTGTTGTTAACTGCACGTATTCTGCAAAATAAAAAGATGGAAGACAATTCGTCCATTGTTTTCTTTTCTACCATTGCCACAAAGTTTCCTTATTACGGTGGTGCGTTGTATGTGGGTTCGAAGGCGGCCTTATCGGGCTATGCTATGGTGCTGGCTTTAGAGTTGGCACCCAAAGGCATTCGTGCCAATTGCTTGTTGCCCGGCTTTGTAAAAACTCCTATGTATGATGCTACCGTTCAAACGGCATCGCCCGAAGCCATGAAGAAATTTGAAATGCTTCATCCTCTAGGCGTTGGTAATCCTGAAGACGTTGCCGGACCAACCTGCTTTTTACTATCAGATGCGGCCCGATGGATTACGGGGATAAGTATTCCATTAGGAGGAAGCCTTTGAGTATTTAATATTTAAGATGTAATATTTAAGAGGGGATAGGATTATAACCATTCATAAAATTGAATGGTTATCTTGTTACCTTTATAAACTTTTACCTTTTAACTTTTTACTTCAAAACCTCAAGCATCTTCGAGCCTATATGTGCCGGAGAATCTACTACATGAACTCCTGCTTCTCTCAGAATGGCTTTCTTGGCTTCTGCTGTATCGGCTTTGCCGCCAACAATAGCACCTGCATGTCCCATAGTACGTCCTTTGGGAGCAGTGGCACCAGCAATAAAACTAACCACTGGTTTGGTTCCATTGTGTTTAATCCATTCGGCAGCTTCGGCTTCCATGCCGCCACCAATTTCGCCTATCATCACAATGCCTTTGGTAGCATCATCTTCCATAAACAGTTTTACAGCATCCAGGGTAGTTGTTCCTACAATTGGGTCACCGCCTATACCAATGGCAGTAGATTGTCCAAGTCCGGCTTTGGTCAACTGGTCAACGGCTTCGTAGGTGAGGGTTCCTGAACGGGAAACAATGCCAATTACACCTGCCTGATGAATGAATCCGGGCATGATACCTACTTTGGCTTCGCCGGGAGTGATAATTCCGGGACAGTTAGGGCCTATCAAGCGACAATCTTTTTCACTTAAATAATGTTTCACACGAACCATATCCTGCACAGGAATGCCTTCGGTGATGCAAATAATTACTTTAATTCCGGCATCTGCTGCTTCCATAATTGCATCTGCTGCAAATGGAGGTGGTACAAAAATTACTGATACATTAGCGCCTGCTGCTGCAACTGAATCGGCTACTGTATTAAAAACAGGAAGGCCAATATGCTGTTGTCCACCTTTGCCCGGTGTTACACCACCTACTACATGGGTGCCATATTCAACCATTTGCGTTGCATGATAAGTGCCTTCGCTGCCTGTAAAGCCCTGCACCACTACTTTGGAATTTTTGTTTACTAAGATGCTCATTTCATTAATTATTTAAGTCGCCAAAATTAGAAATTATTATTTAAAAATAAGGCTGGTTGATATATAGCAATGAGGGAAAGTTTGGAGGGGGGAGTTTGGAGTGACTAAAGTACTTCTGTTGAGCTTTTTTAAATTTTCAATGCTCAACAATCAATTTTCAATTTTCAACGGTCGTGAAAAAAAACATAAGGAATCTTTCAGAATTAACCATTTGGGCGGTGCATTGTAGAAGATTGGAATACCTAAAGTACTTCTGTTGCTTAAAGTTGTGAGTTTGTAAAGTTTGTCAAGTTCATCAAGTTTGTATCATTATATCATTGCATAATAACATAATTGTATAAATGCATCATTCCATCATTAATTAAACATAAATCACAAAAACTGCAGGTCTCTTTCCTATTTCAAGTGCTTTCTTTTTCCAGAGTTTGATGGGTTTGGCAATTATCTGTTGCGTAGGCAAAGTGATATCAATAGCTACCGACAATATGGTTTCGTCCTGACAGTTTTGTATCAATGCTTCCAGCAATTGATTGTTGCGGTAAGGGGTTTCGATCATAATTTGGGTTTGACCAAACTGTCGCGATAAGGATTCTATCTGCCTTATTTTCTGACTGCGGGCATGTTTATCTATAGGCAAATAACCATTAAAAGCAAAGTTTTGTCCGTTGCCGCCCGAAGCTATCAAGGCTAGAATGATGGACGAAGGGCCTGTTAATGGAATCACTTCTATTTGGTTGGCATGTGCTTCACGCACTATCTCCTGTCCCGGGTCGGCGATGCAGGGCAAACCTGCTTCGGATAGGAGGCCCACATGTTGCCCTTTCAGTAACGGAGTGATGTATTTCGAAACATCGGTTTTTACCGAATGTTCGTTGTATTCAAGAAAAGTAAGCTCGTCAATCACAATATCTTTGTTCACCTTTTTCAGAAAACGGCGTGCCGTGCGAAGTTCTTCTACAATAAAGATTTTCAGACTTTCTGTGATTCTTTGTACACGCTCAGGCAATACGTTTTCGAGGCCGGCGGTATCGCCTAAGGGTGCAGGTATCAAGTAAAGTATTCCTTTTGTGTTAATTATATCTTGCATAAGTAGTGGTTTTGGCATAAAATTTGGTCGTTTCGATGCTTTTACAAAACAAATATAAATCAAATTCTTAATCTCATGAAAAAATTTATTTCTGCAATCTCTTTTGTAATGCTTTCTATGATTGTTTTTGCACAAAGTTCTTTGAAACCTGTGCAGGTGAATGTGTTTAAAAACGGCACCTATTTTATTGCCAAAGAAGGCAATGTACCCATCAAAAAAGGAAGCGCTATGCTCGAATTGCCTAAGCAGCCTTTGCTGGGCACCTATTGGATTACAGGGGCCAAAGATTCGAAAATCAGTAAAGTTTATTTTCTCACTGATACCATTCGCAAAACCAAGACGCCTCAAAACTTCAACGATATTTTTAAAGGCTCGGTGGGCAAAAAAGTGCATTTTACTTACAGCGCAGGCAGCGATAAAAATATAAGAGAAATCACAGGCACATTGGCCGAGTATTACGAAAGCTCAAACATTGCCAAAATCAAACTGGCCGACAACAAAACCACTTATTTTCCCGTGTCATCTCTGATTGAATTTACCATCGACGATTATGGTCCGGGATTGCTTTCGGTTGATTCGCTGGTGAGGGTGGCCAGGGTTTATATGGAAAAACCTGTAAGCAGTGTCGATTTGCGTCTGGTTTATATGCAATCGGGTATACAATGGTTTCCTTCTTACAACATCAGGATTATCAACGAAAACGAACTTCAACTCGAGATGAAAGCCCTGGTAGAAAACTATTCAGAAACTATTGATGATGCCGAGCTTACACTCACTGTGGGCAATCCTCAGTTTTTTTATGGCGCCACTTACGACCCCATTTATAACAACTACCTCACTTCTTTGTATGATACCAGAACTTCATCGCTTACCACCATTCCGGTTCAGGCACAGGCACAAATGTATGTAAACGACAATGCTTTTGTGGCAACCGACCGCTCTCAACCTGATTATAATTTTGAGCAATTCAGCGAATATACTACCGATGGCGAAAAAACCAACGATTTATATATGTATAAGCTGGGCAATGTGAGTTTGCCACAACAAAGCAAAACCAGTTTTCAGATATTTTCGACCAAGCTGCCCTATAAGGATATGTATGAGGTTACTATAGGCGACATTGTGAACTATTCTTATTATTCTTACATCAGCAACGACCCCGAAAAACGCTATGATGTGTTTCATTCTCTGCAATTGACCAATGTAACCACTTTCCCTTTCACCACGGCTCCGGCTTTTGTGATGAACGAAAACCTGCAGCCTTTGGCACAAGACCGCCTGAAATATACCCCCACGGGTGCCAATGTTTCGGTGCAGTTGAGCAAGGCAGGCGATGTGGTTATTAAAAACAAAGAAGAAGAAGTGAAGAAAGAAGAAAACGTGAAAAAAATCGGCAAGGTGTTTTATAACAAGGTAACTATAAAAGGAACCATCAGCATAGAAAACCTTCAGAACAAAAAGATTTTGCTTACGCTGAAAAAAGATTTACTGGCCAATGTGCTTGAGGTGAGCGATGGAGGCAAAATAGAAAAGAATGGCCGCTACAGCAATCTGAATCCTTATGAAGATATCAATTGGGAAACTCCTTTGGGTGCCAAAGATAAAAAAATCATCACCTATCAGTATGAGGTGTTTGCACCTAACAATGGAAGTTATTGAGTTTTTTTAAGTTTGTCAAGTTCATCAAGTTATCAAGTTAATCAAGGTTATCAAGGTTTAAGGGAATAGGGGGATTTAATAAGGAATTAATTCAATGTAAACTTTAAGGGCATATTAAATTGAACTCTGACAGGTTTGTTATTAAAGATTCCGGGTTTCCATTTTGGCATTAATCTAACCACCCGAAGGGCTTCTTTATCACAATCTCCACCTATGCCTCTTAATAATTTTACATTAGAAGTACTCCCGTCTTTATCAATAATGAAACTTATGAAAACCGTTCCTTGAACTCTTTCTGCCACATCTGCTTGTGAATATCTTAAATTATTTGTAAGAAATCGGATTCTGGCTTCATCACCACCAATATACTCAGGCATATTTTCAGGTATTATAAAAATTATACTGTCAGACGTTAAATCTTTAAATCCGGGATGTTTTATAAAAAAATTCTTATCCCACATTGCTGTTGTATCATAACCAGGAATATCAAAAGAAGAAACGATGCCATTCTTAAGATTTTTAACGGACATGCTACGAAATGTATGGTTTGAACAAACTTCAGATTTCGTTTCAAGAAAGAAAATAAATTCGGAAGTTGATGCTTCATTATAATTGATTCTAATTCTTTTGTAGCATACCGAATCAAATAATTTATAAGCATCCTTATTCCCATATTGTTGTGCCTTCATTAAATTAGTACAGGGCTCACAGGAATCGTTAAGATGTAAACCTGTAAGAGCCAGGTAATAAAAAGCTTTAGATTGTGGATAATTGTTGATTGATTTTTTAAAAAGGGTTTCTGCTTCTTTATAATTTTTAGCATTATACATATTAAGTCCTCTATCAAAGGCTATATTGGATTTGCTTGCGTTATCCTGAGCAAATGAATAAAGTGAACAAATTAAAAGGAGAGAAATGGAAATGTAGATTTTGAGATTTTTCATGATGGGTAGATTAATAATTGCAATAAAAGTATAAACTATCATTTAAGTATGTATTGATTTTTTAATCACATTAGGGTTTATTAAGTTGATTGAGTTAATTAGAAGATTAAGATTAATGATTTAAGATGATGATCAGATTCAAACAAGGTGTAATTAAAGTTCATACTATCCTTAAAGATTCCACTTTTCAAAAATCAATTAAATCATCCGATTCAATTTGAACTACGAATCAGACAACATACTCTGTTTTCCTATTCCAAATCACACCTCAAAATTACACTTTTTTCTATACACTCCAATCTCAGCATAAATAAAATATATAGTATCCCTTTTAATGATAAAATCAACAAATATCATCTCTAATTTTGTAAAAGTCGTCGCAGCGGCTGTCGTTATAACGACAGCCGCTGTCGGAGTTATTACAGCCGCTGAAATTATAACGAAAGCGGCTGTCGTTATAACGATAGCCGCTTTCGGAGTTATTTCAGACACCGAAATTATAACGACAGACGCTGTCGTTATAACGATAGCCGCTTTCGGAGTTATTGCAGACGCTGATATGATAGCGACAGCCGCTGTCTGAGTTATTGCAGACGCTGTCGTTATAACGAAAGCCGCTATGGGTATAACGACAGCCGCTGAGATCGGAAGAGCACACGTCTGAACTCCAGTCACCTGAAGCTATCT
>CAYYQJ010000039.1:0-11841 GCA_964473775.1 uncultured Bacteroidales bacterium
AATTTCTGCGGGAATTAAAGAGAAAAATATAAAAGAAAAATTGCTTTAAATTAAAATCATTTATTAACAAAAAAAAGAAAAAAAACTATGATTAAAAAAGTTTCATTAGTAATGGCTTGTATGCTGTTATTAATAAGTAATGTTTTGATGTCGCAAAACAAGTATGTAGGTGCTGAAAAATGCAAAATGTGTCACATGTCAAAAGGTCAACAATATCCAAAATGGAGCACCTCTAAACATGCAAAAGCATTTGAAACCTTAAAAACCGATGCTGCTATTAAAATTGGAGCCACTAAAGGAGTAACTAGTCCTTCAACAGATGCTAAATGTTTGAAATGTCATGCTACTGCTTCAGCTATTCCTGCTAATTTAAATGGCGGTATCACCACAGCTGACGGCGTATCTTGCGAAACTTGTCATGGACCAGGAAGTACCTACAAGTCTATGACATTAATGAAAAATAAAGCAGATGCTCAAAAAAATGGGTTAATCATTCCTGACGAAAAATTGTGTGTAACATGTCATAATTCAGAAAGTCCAACTTTTAAAAGTTTTGATTTTGCTACTTACAGTGCAAAAATAAGTCATAAAAACCCCTAAGAACTGACTAAAATAATTTCAGTTTATTTAAAGTTATAAAACATCAAATCACAATCTCCTGCATTTTACTTCTTACAGTAGAATGCAGGATTGTTCAAAATTCAATATAAACCTTTTAAAATTTTTCTCATGAAATTACCCCGTACGTATTACAATTATCTCTCCTATTTTGGAACAATCATTGCTACAATAGCATGGATAACATTATTATTTTTCATCGTTTTAATTTATTTTTTCCGTGTAGAGAACGTATATTTCGACCTCTATACTTTTATAGTAACACCAGCATTCTTACTATTGGGTCTGATTTTAATTCCTTATGGAATGTATCGTCAAAAAAGAAAACTAAAAAAAGGGCTCCAAACTTCAGAAGAAAAATTATTTGTTTTGAATTTACGTGATTCAAAAACCAGAAACGCCATTTTAATTTTCTCAGTTGTTACTATATTCTTTGTAATATGCACTATTGTTGGCAGCTATAAAGCTTTTCACTATACAGAATCGGTTGAATTCTGCGGAAAGCTTTGTCATAAAGTTATGGATCCTGAATACGTTGCTTATCAGAATTCGCCTCATGCAAGAGTTACCTGTGCTGAATGTCATGTGGGTGCCGGAGCCGACTTTTATGTAAAATCAAAAATGTCGGGTATGCGTCAGGTTTTTAAATACACTTTAAATACTTACCCAAGACCTATAGCAACACCAATTGAAAACCTACGTCCTGCAAGAGAAACCTGCGAAAAATGTCACTGGCCACAGAAATTCTATACCAATTCTTTGCGTATGGAAAAATATTTTCTCGCAGATTCTGCAAATACCGAATGGGATATTGTTTTAAATATGAAAGTTGGGGCCAACCATCAGGCTTTAGGTTTAACCTCAGGCATACACTGGCATATAAATCCTGATTTTGAAATTGATTACAAAGCAAATAAAAAACGTGATACCATTTATTGGGTTAAAATAATTGACAAAAAAACTAATGCCGAAACTATTTTTACTGATGATGAATTTGGTGCTAAACCGGATGTTATTAATAAGATAGAATCACGTACAGTTGACTGTATGGATTGTCATAACCGACCATCTCATGAATTCAGATCACCATCTCATTATGTAAACGATTTGTTAGCTGCACAAAACAAAATTGTCACAATTCCCTGGTTTAAAAGTGCAGCTATGGAAGCATTAAAAGTTTCCTATTCAACCACCGATTCAGCTACTTCGGAAATAAAAAAATCAGTGATAAAATTCTATAAAGATAAGTATCCTGATATTTATAAAAAACGCAGCAACGAAATTGTTGCAGCTGTGGATGCAGTTGAAAATGTTTATTTCAAAAATGTTTTCCCAGAAATGAAAGTAACTTATAAAGTTTATCCACGTCATATAGGACATCTTGAATCTAATGGTTGTTTCCGTTGTCATAATGGAAGATTCAAATCCTCTTCGGGTAAAGTTATTTCGAAAAGTTGTGACCTTTGCCATACCATTGTTGCACAAGGAAAAGCTGATAGCATTAAATACATTGGAATCAATGGGGCATTGCCATTTATTCATCCTGTTGATATCTCTGATGCCTGGAAAGAAAACAATTGTATGGAGTGTCATGCTTCCTTATATTAAGCTATTTTCTTCTCTGGTTTTTGAACAATAATTTTCTACAAAAAAAAACGCAATCCAAATCTGGTTGCGTTTTTTTTGTAATACTAATTCGTTGTCAACAACTTTTATAAATATTAGGACATTTCTGCCAAATAAAATTTTTAAGTTTTCAATAATAATTAGAGTTCCTAATTAATAAACCACTGGAGTATTAACCATAATAATTGAAACTAGAAAATCAAATAACATAAGTTCATTAGTAGTTTCATACTCTTACATCAATTACAACCAATTTATTTACTAAAACTTACTCAAACTTCTAAACTAATGTACCGTAAAAAAAGAAAACAAAAAAATGCAGACCAAACTTCAGATAAGAAATTATTTGTTTTGAATTTAAGGGATTCAAAAACAAAAAGAAAAATCTTAATTTTCGCAACTGTACTCATATTCTTTATGGTTTTTACTATTGTAGGCAGCTATAAAGCCTTTCATTACACAGAATCTGTTGAGTTCTGTGGAAAACTTTGTCATAAAGTTATGGACCCTGAATATGTTGCCTATCAGAATTCACCTCACGCCAGAGTTATTTGTACTGAATGTCACGTGGGTGCCGGAGTCGAATATTATTTGAAATCAAAAATTTCCGGTATGCGCCAGGTATTTAAATACACTTTAAATTCTTTTACCAGACCTATAGAAACACCGATTGAGAATCTGCGTCCCGCAAGAGAAACCTGCGAAAAATGTCATTGGCCACAGAAATTCTATACCAATTCATTACGTATGGAAAAATATTTCCTTGCTGATTCAGCAAACACCGAATGGGATGTTGTATTAAACATGAAAATCGGCACCAATCATAAGGCCTTAGGCCTTTCCTCGGGTATACACTGGCATATCAATCCCGATTTTGAAATTGATTACAAAGCAAATAAAAAACGTGATACCATTTATTGGGTTAAAATAATTGACAAAAAAACTAATGCCGAAACTATTTTTACTGATGATGAATTTGGTGCTAAACCGGATGTTATTAATAAGATAGAATCACGTACAGTTGACTGTATGGATTGTCATAACCGACCATCTCATGAATTCAGATCACCATCTCATTATGTAAACGATTTGTTAGCTGCACAAAACAAAATTGTCACAATTCCCTGGTTTAAAAGTGCAGCTATGGAAGCATTAAAAGTTTCCTATTCAACCACCGATTTAGCTACTTCGGAAATAAAAAAATCAGTGATAAAATTTTATAAAGAAAAGTATCCTGATATTTATAAAAAAAGGAGTAACGAAATTATTACTGCGGTGGATGCAGTCGAAATTGTTTATTTCAAAAATGTTTTCCCTGAAATGAAAGTAACTTACAAAGTTTATCCTCGTCATTTAGGGCACCTGGAATCTAATGGTTGCTTCCGTTGTCATAATGGAAAATTCAAATCCTCTTCTGGTAAAGTTATTTCGAAAAGTTGTGACCTTTGCCATACAATTGTTGCGCAAGGAAAAGCAGATAGCATCAAATACATTGAAATCAATGGGGCTCTCCCATTTATTCATCCTGTCGACATCTCTGATGCCTGGAAAGAAAACAATTGTATGGAGTGCCATGCTACATTATACTAGGGTCTTTTCATAATAGATATGTGAAGAATAATTGCACAAAAAAAAAAAACCTAATCTAATTTCGTATTTTTATGATACTTGTCAATAATTAAGAATTATTATGAATAACGCCATTGATTATTACAAAAAATAATCTTAATTTTGTAAACAATTAGCTACCACTGTGCTTAATTGACAAATGTCATGAAATTTAATCGACAATAATTATAAACAAAAAAAGTAAAATTTATGAAAAGAAAAACCTTACAATTTTTCCTATTCTTGGCCTTAATGGTAAGCCCATTTTTAACAAATGTGTTGCATGCTCAAACACCAGGAACATTAACATTTAATGTTAGTTTAACCTCGCACAACGCAGGTTATGGCTTACAGCACGTTTCTGCTGTCTGGATTGAAAATTCAGCTTTCACTTTTGTGAAAACTAAATACCGATATGCGTCCGGACACACCTTAAGCAGTCACTTACCCGTTTGGAAAACAAATTCTGCTTCCAACGTAATTGATGCTACAACTGGTTCAACCTTAAACAGCTATACTCCAATTTCCATAAGTTGGAATGGCACAAATGTTTCAGCAGCAGTAGTTGCTGATGGCCTGTACCGTGTTTATGTTGAAATTACATGGGATGATGGTACTGCCAATCATGACACCACATCTGTTACATTCACAAAGGGAACAGCAGCTGTACATTTAACACCAGCCAATAAAACTAATTTCACCACCATGCAATTAGATTGGGTTCCTACTTTTGTTGGTATCGCAGATAATCAGGAAACAGAAAAATTCTCTATCAATCCTAATCCTGTAACTAAGGAAAGTACTGTTAAATATTCTTTGAATTCTCTTTCTGATGTTACTATAAGCTTATATGATATTAATGGCAAATTAGTTAAAGTTCTTGTGGATGAAAATCAGCAGGCAGGAAACTACAGCATGCCATTATCTGTAGCCGGTGATATTACACCTGGTATTTATTTTGTAAAAATGTACACCGGAAAAACACAGCAGACAGAAAGAGTCGTAATCACACAATAATATTTGTTCTTGATTTTTTGTTGTTACTAAAAACGCTGAAGAATAATTTTCTTCAGCGTTTTTTTATGATACTTGTCAATAATTAAGAATTATTATGACTAACGCCTTTGATTGCTGCAAAAAGAACATTTATCTTTGTACTATCATTTAGGTATATCTATACTTGATTGACAATTATCACAAATTTAATCAACATTAATTATAAACTAAAAAAGTAAAATCTATGAAAAGAAAAAACTTACAATTTGTACTTGTTCTTGCATTAATGCTTAGTCCATTTTTCAACAACGGATTGCATTCACAAACAGCAGGCACTTTAACGTTTACTGTAAATCCCACCAGTCATTCTGGCAGCTATGGCTCTGAACATGTTGTGGCCATTTGGATTGAAAATTCCTCAGCTGCTTTTGTAAAAACGAAATACAGATTTGCATCCGGACACACATTAAGCAGTCACTTACCCGTATGGAAAGCAAAATCAAGCTCAAATGTAGTAGATGCAACCACGGGTGTAACATTAACATCTTATGTTCCCATCACAATTGTATGGAATGGTACAAATGTAAGCGCTGCTAATGTTCCTGATGGAAATTATAATGTTTGGGTAGAATGCACATGGGACGAAGGTACATCAGGCACTTCAACAACCTCAGTACAATTCGCAAAAGGAACTAGTACAGTAACTTTATCTCCAACAAGTACAACAAATTTTTCAGGCATGTCATTATCTTGGGTTCCTGCTGGCATAGGCATTGCAGACATTCAAATTAATGAAAAATTTTCAATTAATCCAAATCCTTCTACTAAAGAAAGTACAGTAAGCTATTCTTTAACCACACTCTCCGATATTACAATAAGTGTATATGATATCAATGGCCAGTTAGTAAAAGTTCTTGTTGATGAAAATCAGGAAGCAGGAGACTACAATATGCCCTTATCTTTAAATGGTGGTATTAAACCAGGCATCTATTTTGTAAAAATGGATACCGGAAAAACTCAGCAAACTGAAAGAGTTGTTATAACACAATAATATGTGTTTTTGATTTTTTATTTTTACGTTGAACCGCTGAAGATTAATTTCTTCAGCGGTTTTTTTATTAAAATTTCTATGTCAAATAGTTGAATCAAAAATGGTCGCATATCCATCATTATCATAACACTACAATCCATCACGATTAAATTCTTCAAATGTCCACTCAATTACACCACTAACCCACTCACTTATACCACTCCCAAACGCAATTATAAAATCAACATCCCAATCATACCATTAACAACCTTAATTATCCTTTCAGTCAGTACTAGTAATGAATCAATCAACTAAATAAAATTTACAAACCGGTTACACTCTAAAATCAAATTATCAGAAAAATAACAATCAATCACCAATTACAATAAATCAGTCTACATGCATATAGCAACCATATTAAATACGAAAGAAATATTCCAATAAAGACAAACATCTTGCCACTCATATAAAGCACTTATTACTCTTCTGTTATCATCGATAACGATTTAGATTTTCACAAGTGGCAACTTAGAGAAATGTTTGACCCCAAGTTCCCAAAAACAATTCTAAAAAGAATTCAAGTATAAAAAGAGACGAAACGAAATCTAAGTTTTTCAATTCATCAAAAAAAAAAAACTTATCAAATTATCATAAAATAAAAAAGAAGTTTAGTTTTGCAAAAAATAGTGAATAAACAAAATTGCCAATTTATATCAATTTAGATTGTCTATTATTGGCGCAAAGAAACAAACCAAACTAAAAATAATAGGCTTTTAAAAAAAAACATAGTTGAATATTTCCAAACACCTTTCCTAGTTAACATGTACTATATCAAACATTTTCTATACTTTTTGTAATCTATCTTTTAAATAACAATTAAAATAAACGCAATAAACACCCGAAATTTAAAAAAAATATTTTATCTTTGAAAAATAATTACTCGAACGACTACTATTGGCAACATACTGAAAACTAATCAGGTTATAATATTTAACAAACAAATGAAAAAACTTTTATTATCATTAATTATTCTACTCGCGTCATTTTATTACGTAAACGCTCAAGGAGTAACTTGTTCTGGAGCATCTCCTTTTTGTACAGGCACCAATTATTCTTTCCCTGCAAGCACAAATGTCCCTAGCTTGGGAACTGTTGGATGTCTTTACACTACACCCAATCCTGCTTATTATTGGATGCAGGTGGATAATCCTGGAAACATTGATATTCACATTGCGAGCGGCGGAGATGTAGATTTTATATGTTGGGGACCTTTTGCTACTTTGGCTGATGCCTGTGCCACAAATCTTATGGCTAATACAGGTGTTGATTGCAGTTATTCTATTGCTGCTCAGGAAGACTGCAATATTGTAAATGCTCAAACCGGTCAGGTTTATGTTCTTCTTATTACAAACTATTATAACCAGCCAACCAATATTTCTTTTAGTCAAACTGGTGGGGCCGGAACAACCAATTGCGGTATCATTGCACCACCCATTACAAATAACGGTCCTTTATGTGAAGGACAAACCCTGCAACTATCTGTAACCAGTCCTATCCCTGGAGCTATTTATCATTGGACTGGTCCTGCTGGTTTTACATCGTCTTTACCAAGTCCTACCGTTTCCCCTGTAACAATAGCCAATGCAGGCGTTTATACTTTAACAATTACCATAGGCAGCCAAACCAGCCCTGCAGTTACCACCACCGTAGTGGTCAACCCAAATCCGGTGGTAACACCTACAGCCACCCTATCAACAATTTGTTTAGGTGAATCCACTGTTTTAAGTGCAACAAGCACTGTTTCCGGAGCTAATATTACATGGATTCCTGGCCCACCTTATATCGGAACACCTATTACCCTAACTCCAACCACAACCACAACATATACCGTTACGGGTGAGTCTCTTGGTTGCACTGGAACAAATACAGTTACTGTAACAGTTAATCCAAATCCTGTGGTTTCAAGTTCTGCCTTCCCATTATCCATTTGCGTAGGCGAATCATCCACCTTAACTGGAATCAGCGATTTACCAGGAACTATTTTTGATTGGACTCCTGGACCATTAGCTGGTTCAAGTGTTACTGTTTCCCCACTTGGAACAACAGTGTACACTTTAATTGGCACCGCATTAGGCTGCAAAGACACCAGTTATTCCACTGTAACAGTAAAACCCAACCCCGTACTTACTCCTACTGCTTATCCTGTGACAATTTGTGCAGGATCCAGTTCAACAATAACAATAGTCAGTAATTTACCCGGCACTTCTTATACATGGCAGCCATCTCCACCATATTATTTTGGTTCTCCAATTACAGTTTCTCCAACAATAACTACAAATTACACATTTACCGGCACATCTATGGGATGTTCCAACACAGGAACAGTTTCTGTTACTGTAAATCCTCAACCTGTTATTATTGCAACTGCTACTCCTCCGGCTATCTGTATTGGACAATCAACCACATTAGATGTAACTAGCAATGTCCCCGGTACAACTTTTACATGGGAGCCAGGAACTTTACATGGTTCGTCTGTTAATGTTTCTCCAACAATAAATACAACTTATACGGTTATCGGGATTTCTACAGGATGCTCAGGTTCAACCTCGGTTACCGTTACAGTAAATCCAAATCCCGTAATTACTGCAACCGCAACCCAAAACAGTATTTGTAATGGCAGTTCAACCACCATTAATGGAACAAGCGACCTTACAGGAACTTCATTTACCTGGCTACCAGGTGCACCATTATCTGGTCCATCTCAATTAGTTTCACCAACCACCACTACTATTTATACCGCTACCGGTACCATTTATGGTTGCACAGGAACAGACACTGTATTAGTTACAGTTAGACCAAATCCTGTGGTTACCGCTGTTGCCTCATCAAATATTATCTGTCAGGGGGTTCAAACCACATTAACAGGTGGAAGCGACATTGGTGGAACGCTTTATTCATGGGTACCTGGTCCGCCTTTGTATGGACAGTATCAAACGGTTTCTCCGTCAACTACAACCATCTACACAGTGACTGGAACAGCCGCACAATGTACAGGCACAGATACCATCCAAATTACAGTGAACCCGAATCCTGTGTTAAGTCCATTGGCAACTCCACCTACAATATGTACTGCCATTACCTCTTCATTAAGTGTTAGCAGTAGCATCATTGGAACTGATATTGTTTGGACAAATACAGGAGACACCATCAGTCCTATCACTGTTTCACCAGCAGCAACAACAGTTTATACAATAATTGGAACAGCACCTACAGGATGTACAGGTTCCACAACCGTAACTCTTACTGTAAATTTAAATCCTGTTGTTACCGCCAATGCCAATCCTGCCATCATTTGCAACGGCGCTTCATCAACTTTAACAGGAACCAGCAATCTTCCAAATACAACTTACGATTGGAATAACGGGGCACACATTGGACAGACCTATGCGGTTTCACCAACTGTAACCACAATTTATACTGTAGTCGGAACATCTTCAGGATGTTCTGCCTCCGACACAGTGATGGTAACCGTGAATCCAAATCCGGTAATTTCAATTACTGCCACTCCTGATACCATCTGTGTAGGCGCTTCAACCACTTTGGCTGGAAGCAGCACAATAACGGGATCAACCTGGCATTGGTTACCCAATAATCAAAGCACAGCTACTATTACTGAATCACCAATTATAACTACTACCTATACTTTAACAGGCACTGCATTAAATTGTTCAGGCTCAAAACAAATAACCGTAATCGTTCATCCAAATCCAGTGCTCATTGCTGTAGCAACACCACCACAGGTTTGTTTTGGAAGTTCATCATCTTTATCCGTAACCAGTACGGTAACTGGGACAAGTGTTATATGGAATCCGGGAGGACCGGGAACACCAATAACTGTAACACCAACAGCAACTACAACCTATTCTGTGGTTGGAACTGCGGCAGGTTGTACAGGTTCAACTACCGTTACTGTAAATGTAAATCCAATCGTAACAGCTTCTACCGGTTTTACGAATGTTACCTGCAATGGACTGAATAATGGCTCTGCCTGGGTAAATGTTCTTACAGGAACTGCACCATATATTTATCATTGGAGCAATAATGCCAGTACCGATAGTGCAATAAACCTTGCACCAAATCAATACAACGTTACAATTACCGATGTACATGGTTGCGACACAGTTTATCATTTCACGATTACTCAACCAACCGCAATATCTTTAACTCTTAACCCGATTAATGAAAATTGCGTAAACAGTTGTGATGGTAGTATCTCTACAATAGTAAATGGAGGAACAGGAAACATTACTTATAACTGGAGTAATGGTCTTCATACACCTGGTATATCCACTCTTTGCCCTGGAAGTTATTCAGTTACTGTAACTGACTCCAACGGTTGTACAAAAACCAATTCGGCATCCATTTTAACCATTTCGCTGATTCAGGCTTCATTTACTGCTGACCCGATTATCGGAATTTTACCTTTACCAGTAACCTTTAATTTCACTGGTTCGGGTGCCAGCACTTATTTATGGAACTTCGGCGATGGTTCTACCTCTACCGAACAGAATCCTGTTTACATTTATAATACTGATGGAACCTTCACAGTGTTACTAACCGTAAATAGTGGCGCACCTACCAATTGTATTGATACATTTTCTATGGTGATTACAGTTTCTCCTCCACCTGAAATCATAGCACCAAACGTTTTCACTCCGAATGGAGATGGTGTGAACGACAAATTTATTTTTACTATAAAAGGTATTGAAACTTTAAGTTGTAGCATCTTCGACAGATGGGGCAAAAAGATTAATGAATTTACTGATGCAACCACAGGTTGGGATGGAAATACCAAATCAGGAAAACCATCTGCTGCAGGCGTTTATTACTATGTGATATCGGCCTCAGGTGTGGATAAAAAACCTATTGAAATGAATGGAACTGTAACCTTAATAAGGTAAAATTCTCATTCAAAATGAACATTACTAACGCTAACTAATATTAACTACTACAACTTTTCAAAAGTAAACTACACTAATAATGTTTCTTTAAATATTGACGAACAGGATAAAACTCTAATATAAAACAAAAACTAAATGCTAACTGATTTTTTTTTAATTTTGGCATTTTATAAAAATGATTTAATAGCTCATTGAACAATTTACACATCTTCATGAATTTGTATCTTAAATAATAAAACACTAGCCTATGAATCTTTTTATATCAATTTGTTTTTATGTTTTTTATCCCGAAAATATCAGCGTTTATTAACATTCATAATTCATCAAACAATGTGTTTTTTACATAAAAGTTATTCTTTCCTGTTTTTTTTACTCCTGATTCCTTTTTTGAGTAAAGCTCAAAACATCAATCAACTCTCTGAAAAGGATAATTTTAAAGAAACCATTTATAATGGAGCAATGAATTCTGATGCGCTGGCAATGAATTCGTTGTTATGCCCTGATATTTTTATTTCATCCAACCACGACACCTTATGTGTTGGGCAATCGGCTTTAATTACAGCAAACTGCACTCTGAATTGCACAGGAATTACTTACACATGGCAACCAGGCGGATCAACTTTGAATGCTATCTCAGTTGCTCCGTCCACTACAACAACATATACTCTTACAGGAGTGAGCGGGGGTTGTACCACCACTACCACAAAGACCATCATTGTAGAGCCCATTCCTAATGTCAATGCAGTTGCAACACCCCCCAATATTTGTGCCGGACAGTGTTCTGTTATTACTGCCACCAGTGACATTCCTGGAACCACTTTTATAACCGTTCCCGGTTTTATTCCCGGAATACCCGTTACCGTTTGTCCTGCTTCAACTCTCACTTATACCGTTGCCGGAACAGCACTGGGATGTACAGGTAAATTCATGTTTACCATCACCGTTTATCCTGTTCCTGTAGAGATCGGAAGAGCACACGTCTGAACTCCAGTCACCTGAAGC